>JBKJWE010000379.1:0-7350 GCA_046717045.1 Nitrospiraceae bacterium
GCCATGCTCTATCGGGAAACCGTCCTGCTCCAAGGCCACATCATCGATTAGCTGATCCTGGCGAAGGTCCTGGACACGATCGTGATGATGGGTGGGACATTCGATCTGCAAGACGTTCAGATCGGCACGACGCGCGAAGAATCGTCCCGTGTCCGCATTCTGGTTCAGGCGTCGTCGCAGACCCTCCTACAGGACGTTTTGCGCAAAATTCAACCGCATGGCGCTTCGGTCGAGCGCGAATCCGATTGCCACGTCGCGCCGGCGCCGGCGGATGGCATCTTCCCGGAGGATTTCTACGCTACGACCCATTTACCCACACAGGTTCGGCTGGGCGGGGCGTGGGTGGACGTGGAGGGGGCCGAGATGGATTTGGGGATTGTTGTGGATCCCCAACTGACAACTGCGAGCACGGTGCCGATGGGCGCGGTGAAACGAGGGGCGTTGATCGCGACTGGCCGCGAAGGGGTGCGGGTCAGTCCGCTCCAGCGCCCGCGAAATCGAGACGTGTTCGGCTTCATGGAATCACAGGTGTCAGCGGAGCGGCCACATGGATACGTCATTCACGACGTCGCCCGGCGCATGACCTTGTTACGGGACGAGTATCGTCACGGACAACCGGGGTCCAAAGTTTTGTTGGCAGGCGGGCCGGCCATCGTGCATGCCGGAGGCCGCGATGCTCTGAGCTGGTTGATCGGGGAGGGGTTCATCCACGTCCTCTTCTGTGGAAATGCGCTCGCGGCCCACGATATGGAAGTGGATCTGTACGGAACGTCGTTGGGCTATGGGCATCAAGCCGGCCGGGTCGTGCCGCATGGGCATGAGCATCATTTGCGGACCATCAATCGGATTCGCGCCCTCGGCAGTATCGAGCAATCGGTAGCATCGGGGGTCATCAAGAGCGGCATCATGGCCGCCTGCGTCCGCAAGAACGTCCAGGTCGTGATGGCTGGGACGATTCGCGACGACGGACCGCTGCCCGGCGTCATCACAGATTCCATGCAGGCCCAGACAGCCATGCGGGCGGCGATCCCAGGTGTCGGGTTGGCTCTGCTTGTCGCTTCGACGCTGCATGCGGTCGCGACAGGAAATCTCCTGCCCGCTTCGGTGCCGACCGTCTGTGTCGATATCAATCCGGCTGTCCCGACGAAGCTTGCCGATCGCGGAAGTTTTCAAGCTGTCGGGCTCGTGATGGACGCTGCGTCGTTCTTGCGCGATCTCGCCCGTGAGTTGGGGTGGCGCCCATGAGTCGCTTGCTGGTTTGCCCACCGGACTACTTCGGCATCGAGTATGAGATCAATCCTTGGATGCGCCGTGCGAACGCGGTCGACTCGGAAGAGGCTGTGCGCCAATGGCAACATCTCATGCGGGTGCTCGAGCAGGATATCGGTGTACTGCTGGAACGGATGACGCCGGTGCCGGGACTGCCGGACCTGGTGTTCACGGCGAACGCCGGCGTCGTTGTGGGACGCAAGGCCGTGCCGAGCCGGTTTCGCTATCCGGAGCGGCAGCGGGAAGAGGCATACTTCGAAGACTGGTTTCGCGGGCAAGGATACGAAGTCGTAACACTGGATCCAGGCTGCTTCTTCGAGGGGGCCGGGGATCTCTTGGGCTTTTCCGACACCTGGTTCGGCGGGTATCGAAAGCGATCGGATATCCGTGTGTTCCCCACGCTCAGCGATTGGTTTCATCGGGAGATCATTCCGCTCGAACTGGTCGACGACCGGTTCTATCACCTCGATACCTGCTTATGCCCCTTGAGCGGCGGCGAGCTCCTCTATTTTCCTCCTGCATTCGATCGTTATGGGCAAGAGGCGCTGGCCGAACGCGTCGCGTCTCCCAGACGGCTTGCGGTGCCGGAAGCTGAGGCTCTCAAGTTTGCCTGTAATGCCGTCTGTATTGGAAAACACGTTGTACTGCCCGCAGGCTGTCCGGAAACAGAATCCCTGTTGATCTCACGCGGCTATCTCCCCCATCCGGTCCCGCTCGATGAATTCATGAAGTCCGGCGGGTCGGCGAAATGTCTGACGCTGGCGCTCGACTGAGAAACGTCACTCGTCATTGGTCAACCGTCAATCGTGAATGCGGCCTTAATTCTGATCGGCTGATCATTCCGTTTGACGCGTAACGCTTGACGTTTGACGGCTTCAGGGTTTGCTTCGAAACAGAAACGACCCGTACAGGCCGGCGATGGCGATCGTGGCCAATTCGATCGTCAGGAGTAATCGGCTTACGACGGCTTCGGGTGTCGGTGGGTTGAGAATAAAATGGAGACCCAGAAATTCAGGCGCCTGTGTGGGTGGGGTTTCCCATGGAGGAAATAGGAGGGCGAGCGTCAGCGCCGCCACCATGCCGTACAGAAGTTGGAGATTGAGTTGTTGCGGTTGAGGTGCGGGCCGCTGCGAGGACGGCGCAGGAATGTCGGGCGCATCGGCATGCAGACGCTGGCCGCATTGCGTGCAGTATCGACTGATTTCCGGTAATGAGGCGCGGCAGGATGGGCAGCTTCTCATAAGCGGTTCCGTGCGTAGGCTACACGGAACCGCGTCGGTTTGCTAGATGGTTTCGAAGTGAGTCGCCGGGAGCTCAGAAGTGATACGCCACGCCGACGGAGAGGGTGAAGGCACTGTAGGTGGCACGAAATCCGAATGGGTCTGCAGCGGGGTCGCTATGGTTTGACGAATAGTTCATGCGCGCCCGATTGTATTTGCCCTCGCCAAATACAGTCCAACGCCGTGTGAGAAAGTATTTCACTCCCAATTCTGTGTTGAATCCGAGTGCCGTGCTCGATTGTCCGGGGGGCGCGCCAGGTCCCTTCAGGGAGGCAAAGTATAATGACGGGCCGATACCGAAATAGGGCTGGATCCGGTAGCCGGGCAGACGTACGATGAGATCGGCATCCCACGTAATAATGCGTTGGCTGAGGCCGGACAGCGTCGGGGTTGCTGAAGAGCCGCCCGGGCCTGAAAACGTGATTGAGCTTTCTTCCACATGCGGGCTCGTATAGGACAAGCCGGTTTCGATCCCTAGCCAGCGGGCTCTACTGAAATAGTGACCGAATTTTCCACCGATGCCCATAGAATTCTTAAGCGGCTGGTCAGAGATGCCCAACCCACCGAATCCGTCCTGTGTCACTGTGCCCCCACTCAGGCTTTGGGGGAAGACCGATCCAATTTGCCCTGCCACGTAGGATTCTGCATACGCCTGGGGCGACGAGAGAACAATTGTCATCACCAATGTCAGTAGGATTGCGAAAGCGAAACGCCTTGTCCGTCGTGCAGTTTTCATCGGAATCCCTTCATTTTCACCTGCGATACCGCGTTCTTCATACTAGTCGGCTATCCGACTGAGACGAAGGAAAATGTGAAATCTCTCGGGGAAGGAGCAAGCCATATGCCACTCGATCGCACCCATGCGGTTTTTCGTGGCATCGGGGGGTTGTGAACTTGACAAATTTCATACTGTGCCTCTCATTTCATTGACAGGCTGGAGAATCGGTTCCTATAATCCCCGTGGTTCACAAAGCCTGTTGATGTCACCCCCTCCGTTATAATTACTTTTCAAGTATGTCGTCCATCCATCGTATAGGTATCATCGGTGCTGGGGCTTGGGGCACGGCCCTGGCCAAGCATTTGGCAGAGAAGGGTCTCGAAACCAGGCTTTGGGCGTATGAGCAGGAGGTCGTGGATGCCGTCAATGGGAAGCACGAGAATCCGGTCTTTCTTCCCGGCGTAGATCTTCCCAAGGGGCTGGTGGCAACCGGGACGTTGACCGATCTTGTGGAAGCAAGCGACGGATTGCTGTTCGTCGTGCCGTCGCACGTGGCGCGCCCGGTGTTGCGGGAATTGGCCCGGGTGATCTCGAATCCACTTCCTGTGATCAGCGCGACGAAGGGTGTTGAAGAGGACACGTTGCATTTAATGACGCAGGTGATGGCTGAAGTGCTTCCGGCCGACATGCAACAGGATGTCATGGCGCTGTCCGGTCCGAGCTTTGCCGCGGAGGTATGCGCGGGGAAACCTACGGCGCTCTGTCTGGCCGGATCGAACGAGGCGATGGTGAAAAAATTCCAGGCTGCCTTCATGACTCCGGCCTTTCGAGTGTATGCCGACAGCGATCCGCTGGGCGTGCAGCTGGGGGGCGCACTCAAGAATGTGATGGCGCTGGCGGCCGGTGTGGTGGATGGATTGGGATTGGGGCATAACGCGCGCGCGGCCTTGATAACGCGTGGGCTTGCCGAAATGGTCCGGTTGGGCGTCGCGATGGACGCGGACCCAAGAACATTCTACGGGTTATCCGGTGTCGGCGATCTGGTGTTGACCTGTACGGGCGCGCTCAGCCGCAACCACACGGTCGGGGTACGTCTTGGGAAGGGTGAACGGTTGGAGACGATCCTGAGCGGCATGCAAGCTGTTGCAGAAGGAGTGCGCACGGCGAAGGCGGCGTTGGGACTGGCGCGGCGCCATCAGGTTGATATGCCGATTGTGCAGGAAGTCAATGCGGTGTTGTTCGACGGGAAGTCTTGTCGGAAGGCGGTGACCGATCTCATGGAGCGCGAAGCGAAGCCGGAAAAGGGGCGGGCGTGAATCCTCGGGAGCTCGAGCAGTTGCTGGCGAAAGTCCAAGCCGGGCGCCTGACGGTCGCGCTCGCGGTGGCACAGTTGCGGACCTTGCCCTATGAAGATCTAGGATTTGCTTCGCTGGATCATCATCGTTCGTTGCGACAGGGATTTCCCGAAGTCGTCTTGTGCGAAGGGAAGACGAAGACGCAGATTCGTGCCATCGCCAAAGTGCTCTTGAAGCACCATCGTCCGTTTCTTGCGACCCGCGCCACGCGTGAAGTCGCCGCGCTCTTGAAACGGCTCGACCGCCAGGTTCGGTATTACGAGGAGGCCAGGATTGTCGCGCGCCGCGATCTTGCACAACGATTACAAGGGCTGGTCTTGGTTGTGACGGCCGGGACCTCCGACATTCCCGTGGCCGAAGAAGCGAGAGTGACGGCCGAGGTGATGGGGAGCCGTGTCGAGACGCTGTATGACGTGGGTGTGGCGGGGATCCATCGGCTCCTGGAGCGCCAGAGCCGGCTGATGGAGGCGAGAGTCGTCGTGGTCGCAGCCGGGATGGATGGAGTGTTGCCCAGCGTTGTCGGGGGACTCGTCGAGTGCCCGGTCGTGGCAGTGCCAACCAGTCGCGGCTACGGCGCGAGCTTCGGGGGGCTGGCGGCATTGCTGACGATGTTGAATTCCTGTGCAGCCGGCGTCGGCGTGATGAATATCGACAATGGATTTGGCGCCGGCTGCCTGGCGCATCGGATTAATCTTCTGGGAGAGAAGCCGTGAATCGTTATTCGTTAATCGCAGTGGAATGATTCTCTTCCTCGGTTAACGTTTCACGTCTAACGATTAACGGCTATCGCACTTCCAGCGTGCCCCGTTTCGGCCAAGCGACCATCCGTGTGCGGGGACCTTTCTCACCGTTCGCCAAGAGTTTCACCCGCAGCTCGTAGTGATAGAGCCCGGCGCCAGCCGGACTCTTCTTGTGATCCAATCCGTCCCACGTCAACACGAGAGAAGTCCGTGGCAACGGAGCTCCGTCTGCCGGCGGACTGTGCGGCGCGAGGGCGGTGCGGGTGGTGAGGAATCGAATCGAGGTCTTGGACGGCGAAGTAACGAAGGAGGACACTTCCAACAGAGTGGCGCCGTTCAGTTCTTTCGGAAGCTGGATCACGGCTGAAAATTTCAGGGGTCCGGCTGAGATGTTGTAGGGATTCGGGGAGACGGTGAGATCGAGAATTTTGAGTTCCGGCTCAGGCCGCGGCGCGCGATTGGGTTTGGCCTTGGCATGAACATCGGATGAGTTTCCGCCGAGGAGTCCTACGCAGAGCAAGAGCCACAGGCAGAATTGCAAGGGGGCGCGCGCGGGCGGGGGAGTACGTCGGTAGAGCGTGGAGCCGATGTTCATATGGCGCAGTAGAATTCCGGCGTATCGGCTTCGCTGACGGATTGAGCACCGAGGCGCGCAGTGGGGATAACACAGCGGTTCAAGACTGTCAATGCTTTCAGGGCCAGGAGTGACCAGATGAATGTCTTCCCTCTCGCCTTGTGCCCCTTGCCTGATTCGTATGCGATGTCGCGTCGAACCGTCATGAATCTTGCGGACTCACGATTGCCGTTCCGTGCGGCCTTGGGTAAGATGGCGCGGTTTTGGACGACGCGATGAAAGGACCTAAGGTGGGCGGGCATCTCCATTTTGATTGTTACTCGGGTATCAGCGGAGACATGATTCTCGGCGCCCTTGTGGATGCCGGGGTTCCCTTCGCCGATCTGGTCGATGGCCTGAAGCGACTGCGCCTCGTGGGGTTCACGCTGCGTAAACGGCGTGTCCGCCGGGGCGCGATTCATGCCACGAAAATCGATGTCGTTATTGCAAAGGGGTTGCGCCATCCACTCTCGCTCCACCGCATTCATCGAACTCTGTCCGCGAGTCGTTTACCGGAGAAGATCAAGCAGCAAAGCCGTTCAGTGTTCGATCGGCTGGCCGAAGCCGAGGGGTTGGCACATCGAGTCGATCCGACGTCTGTCCACTTTCATGAAGTCGGGGTGATGGATTCGTTTGTGGATATCGTCGGCGGGCTGATCGGGTGCGATCTGTTGGGCGTGACGCGTGTCACAGCCTCGCCGGTCAATGTGGGTACAGGGACGATCCGCACTGCACATGGATTATTGCCTGTGCCTGGTCCTGCGGTGTCATTTCTGTCAGAAGGGATTCCGATCTACAGCGCCGGACCCGCCTGCGAATTGGCAACGCCGACCGGCATAGCGCTGTTGCGCACCTTGACGTCTGAGTTCGGTCCGATGCCGGTGATGACCCCCACGGCTGTGGGGTACGGGGCTGGTGACACCGATCCCGATGACTGGCCGAATGCCTTGCGGGTTTTTCTCTCGCGCTCGGCGGCGAAGGAGGCATGGGAACGTGACACTGTGCTCCACATTGAAACGAATCTGGATGACCTGAACCCGCAAGTCTACGAATATGTCATGGAGCAGCTGTTCGCGCGGGGCGCACTCGACGTAACACTCGCGCCGGTGATCATGAAACAAGGTCGACCGGGGGTGGTGCTGACCTGCCTCGTGGCGCCGGCGCAGATGGATGCTGTGCTCAATGGGCTGTTCCGCGAGACGACGGCTTTGGGCGTTCGGGTTCACGAGGTGAAAAGGCAGATCCTGCCGCGACGGTTTACGTCGGTGAAGGTGCGCGGCGGAGTGGTGCGTATCAAGATCGGCGCGGTGAACGCGACCACAAGCAAAGCGGCTCCTGAGTACATCGATTGCAAACGGGTCGCCGAGCGCACGGG
>JBKJWE010000380.1:0-3336 GCA_046717045.1 Nitrospiraceae bacterium
ACAGCACCGCAAAAAGAATAAGCAGTCCTCCCATTGTCGGGGTGCCGCTCTTCGCAAGATGGTGCTTGGGACCGTCGTCGCGAATCTGCTGCCCCAGCTTGATGTCCTGCAGCTTTTGAATCAGCCAGGGGGCCAAGACAAAGGCAATCAAGAACGCCGTCACCGCACCATAGATGATGCGGAAACTGAGATACTTGAAGACGTTCAAAAACGAATATTCCGTATGAAGCGGATAGAGCCAGTTATAGAGCATGCGACCTTTGCATTCGTTCCAACCGCCGTCTCTCGCCGGGCCTGCTCACGAGGCCTGCTTCGTGACCGCCCGCATTCCCGTTAACACCTGCACCACCTGTTCCATCTTCATGGCACGAGACGCTTTCACCAGCACCACGTCTCGCTGCCGAAGAACTGTTTTGAGATAGTCAGCGGCCGCAGCGGCATCGACTACATCCGCGATCTGCGCTTCGGTCATTCCGCCGCGCCGAGCGCCTTCAGCAATCTCCCGACCCAACGGTCCACAGACGATCAGCCTCGACACCGACTGCGCAGCGACAAATTGGCCCACCTCCCGATGCATCTGGCGGGCCTCGGGCCCAAGCTCCAACATGTCGCCCAGCACGGCGATCCGTTCACGGGCAGGCGTCCATTGCGCCAGGAGTTGAATCGCCGCCTTCATCGAGGCCGGGTTCGCGTTGTAGCAGTCGTTAATGATCTGCACGCCGTGATGAGTCACGACCTGGGATCGCATCGCTGCAGGACGGAAACGCCCCAGCCCTTGCACGATCGTCGCCCCGGACATGTTCAGCACGACGCCCGCCGCCGCCGCTGCCAGTGCATTCATCACGTTGTGCGAGCCATGCACCTTGATCTTGACGGTGATCGGGCGACTCTTCCCCGGCAAAAGGAGTCGAAAGGTCGTGCCGTAACGGGCGTCGGAGGTGACATCGATGGCGCGGACATCGGCTTTCTCGGATAGTCCAAACGAGACCACTCGGCACTGAGCCCGTGCGGCCAGATAGTCGAAGTAGGGATCGTCGGCGTTGAGCACCGCGGCCCCGACGGCCGGCAGTAGATCCAGGAGCTCGGCCTTCGCCTGCGCCGATCCTTCCATACTGCCGAAGAACTCCAAATGGTCGGGACCGATGTTGGTGATTAATCCCACCGTCGGCCTGGCGATTTCGCACAGGCGGGTCGTCTGTCCTTGCTGATCCACGCCCATCTCGATCACTGCGGCTTGATGGCGCCCGGAGAGCCGGAAGAGCGTGTGCGGCACGCCGATCTTGTTGTTGAAGTTACCTTCGGTCTTCAAGGTTCGCCAGCGTTGCGCGACGACGCTCGCCACCATATCCTTCGTCGTCGTTTTACCGTTGCTGCCGGTCACGGCGACCACGGGGATGTCGAAGCGGCTGCGATGGTGCGTCGCCAATTGCTGATACGCGAACAGAGGATCGCGAGCGCCGAAGAGCACAGGAGCCGAGTGACTACTCTTGCGGCGAACGGCAGCGGCCCCAGAAGGCAAATGATACTCATCGTGTACGATGGCGCCGACCGCGCCCTTGGCCAGCACGGCGGGTACGAAATCGTGACCATCGAACCGATCGCCGCGGAGCGCGACGAACAGATCACCCCGTCTAATGGATCGCGAATCCGTACTGATCTGCCGGACCCGGCGCCTGCTCCATGACGTATCCTGGCCGGCCAGGATCTTGACGCTGATCACTTCGCGTAATTCCTCGAGCGTAAAGAGCCCCATCGATGCCTCGTTCTGTGCGGAGACAAATGTGGGATGAACGTTCACGCGCAATCCCGCAATTGTTGGATCGCCTCGCGCGCTACCTCACGATCGTCGAAATGAAACTTCTTCGTGCCGATGATCTGATAATCTTCGTGCCCCTTCCCGGCGATGAGCACCATGTCACCGGATCGTGCTTCCCGGATCGCCGCACTGATCGCTTCTCGACGATCTTGGATCAAGTGGTACTGCACATGGCTGCGCCGTTGCAGGGCCTCGCGCACGCCGATGGCGACCTCTTGCAAAATCGCCAGAGGATCTTCGGTCCGGGGGTTATCGGACGTCAGCACCACCACGTCACTGTACTCCACGGCGGCGCGGCCCATCTTCGGCCGCTTGCCGCGGTCGCGATCACCCCCACACCCAAACACTGTAATGATGCGGTGAGTCTTCAAGGCTTGAGCCGCCGTGAGCAGGCGAACCAGTGCATCTTCGGTGTGGGCATAGTCCACGACGACGGTAAAATCCTGTCCCGCCGACACCCGCTCGAAACGACCAGGCACGTTCGTGATCTGCGCCGTCGCCTCGCGAATCTGATCGGGCGTGGCGCCGTCATGCAAGGCAATCCCAATCGCACCCAGTAAGTTTGAAACGTTGTGCTCGCCGACCAACCGAGTTTCCACAGGAAACGATCCGACCGGAGTCGCCGCAGTAAATGTCGTCCCGGCCATGGACAGGCGAAGCTGCTCCGCTTGCAGATCGGCCCGATTTTTGATGGCATACCCCCACACCGGCACAGGACAGGCCTGGCTGATGCCGCTGCCGCGCGGATCGTCCATATTGATGATGGCGCGCTTCCCGGATTTTCGCCCACCGGCCATGCCAGTAAAGAGTCGCAACTTGGCCTGGAAGTACTCCTCCATCGTGCGGTGAAAATCGAGGTGGTCTTGCGTCAAATTGGTAAAGACCGCTGCGTCGTACTCGCATCCAGCCGTACGATCCAAGGACAGCGCGTGAGAGGACACTTCCATCACCGTCGTATTGAGTCCATGTTCGACCATCTTTGCCAACAGCTGCTGGAGTTCAAGCGCTCCGGGCGTCGTGTGCGAGGCCGCGATCGTTTCCGACCCGATTTGATAGGAGACCGTGCCGATCAGACCGACCTTTCTCCCTGTCCGTTCCAACAAGGCCTTACAGAGATAGGTGGTGGTCGTTTTGCCGTTCGTCCCTGTCACGCCGATCATCTTGAGCCGAGCGGATGGATCGCCATAGAACCGGCCGCCGAGCAGGCCGAGTGCTTTGCGCGAATCCGACACTCGTGCGAACGGCACCGTCCCGCACTCAACGGAGGCTTGGGTGATCACTGCGGCCGCACCGGCTTTGATCGCCTGCTCCACATAGGCATGACCATCGACAGATTCACCTTTCACGGCGACGAAGAGACTCCCCGGTGATACCGCTCGAGAATCGTCCGTGATCGCCTGCACAGCACGATGAAGGTCGCCTCGCTGTTCCAGGACCTCGACCTGCCCGCGAAGCGCGGCAAGCAATTGCGTGATCGTTAGACCTTCACGTGCCATGACGCGCTAGTTGTCCCTCGTCAC
>JBKJWE010000381.1:0-4928 GCA_046717045.1 Nitrospiraceae bacterium
GGTGGTGGGTCAATACGCGATCGGGCCCTCCAATCACCTATTTGATGTTCGAGCGCAGCGGTCCATGTTACGCTTGCACCAACCCATGTTGAAAGAGATGATTGAGTGAGCACACCCTCGTCTGCAAACTCTCCGCCAAGGCGCCCCGCGACCCCTTCCCAGCAGGACACTGGAGAACGGGGCCTCCGCTACGGCCTCCGCGATGGCGCGTGTCAGGCTATCACGCAGGGCAGCGGCGAGCAGTACCTCTCGGCCTTCGCGCTTCTCTTTCAAGCCAATGCCTTTCACATGAGCGTACTCTCCGCCCTCCCGCAACTTATCGGAACCGTCGCGCAGATCGCTTCCGTCAAACTGCTCAGGTGGTTTCCGCATCGCAAGGCGTTGATCTCCGCGGGCACGTTCGGCCAGGCGCTGGCCTGGATTCCAATCCTCATACTGCCGCTGCTCTTACCCCTCTGGGGCCCCTGGCTGGTGATCGCGGGCGCCGCGGCCTATTTTGCTTGCAACCATTTCACAGCCCCGACGTGGAACAGCTTCATCACCGACCGTCTCGACCAACATGTGCGCGGCGCTTATTTCGCGCGCCGCGCCAGGATCATCGCCAGCCTCAGCTTTTGCGCTCTGTGCGTCGCGGGAGAACTCTTGAGCCTGTGGCAGGATAGCTCAGCTGCCTGGTGGGGATTCGCCGTCATCTTCCTCTTGGCCGGTGGAGCCCGCTTGCTGTCAGCTCTGGCGTTGGCCGCAGTAGACGATGTCCATTCGACCGCCCATTTGGAAACCCAGCAGGGATTCCGTCAGTTCACCCGCCATGGGCTCACTCAAGATTTTCGCCGCTTTCTTCTCTTCTCGGGACTCATGCATGCCGCCGTACTGATTGCCGGGCCCTTCTTCGTCCTCTACATGCTGCAGGATCTCCGCCTATCGTATCTGGAATACGGGACGTGGTTAGCCGCAGGCATTCTTGGACAGTTCCTCACGTTATCGGCCTGGGGACAGTTCGGAGACCGCTTCGGTAATAAAGCGCTCCTCTCCGTGACAGGCTTCACCGTTCCGTTCTTGCCGATGCTCTATCTTGTCAGCACACACATGCCCTTCTTGCTGGTCGTCAATTTTCTTGGCGGGGTCGTCTGGGCCGGACTGGGATTAGGCCTGCAAAACTACGTATTCGATTCCGTGAAACAGGAAGACCGCGCCAAAGCCGTCGCCCTCTATAGTACGGTCAACGCCATCGGCTGGTCACTTGGGGCCTTGCTGGGAAGTTGGCTAGTTGGAGTGCTCCCCCGACAGATCGAGGTCGGCGGCTTCAGCCTACACCCCATATCGAACTTGCCGTTGGTGTTTTTCGTCTCAGGCTGCCTCAGGCTGCTGGTGTCGTCCAGCCTTCTTCACAGCTTTCAGGAGGCCCGCGCGGTCGAGCATCTCTCCCACCGACGGCTGCTCTGGGAATTGCCGCTGATCAAACCGGTGACGCAATGGATCGTCTGGAGGTCCCCCAAACCGAACCGTAAGACGCTCTAGGTTACCGCGGCACGGGTGGCTGGGCGGCCCGTTCCTGTTCTTCCTGCTTCAACCTCTCGAAGGTTCGATCGCCATGGCTGCGCACTTGATCCGGAGTCGGCTGCGCCAGAGGCTTCGGCTGTTCTCCCGCACAGGCCGTCACCAGCATCAACGCGCACAGACCCGCTCCGGTAATCATCATCCGACTCGGCTGACCTTCCCATGGATGTTTCATCAATGGCCTCTCCCTTTCAACTTGCGTCAGTCCTCTTGTTCAAACGCTCGGTGAAGATCGACAACCGTCTGCGCGATGCCCCGGTCGAGCGCCTCCCTCCCCCATCGTTGAACATCGAAATTATCACTCAGGGACCAGCCTGATTCTTCCACTGCTTCCGCATGCGCAGTCACGACATTGTGATACACCACTTCCGCGCTTTCGACCCGAATTATCTTACTCGTCACGGTCACCGGAGGCAGGTCGTGATGCCGACGCGCCCAGATCCGGTCCCGCAATGTCGGTCCTTCGATCCGGTAGATCAAGACACTGTCCACTCCCAACATCTGGCCGATACGGATGGCGCTTTCATCGGACACGAGACCCCCGACCTGAAAACGCTGCTCCGAGACAATGGCTGGTACATGTGCGCGATCGACGATTCTTAGCGACGGTCGATACGCCTTGAGCTGAAAGGCAGCACCCTCCAACCGGCTCTAGGCTCCAGCCCACTCGGTCTGCTCCCCTCGCGGATAGACAATCGCCATCCGCAGCACATCGGGGGGAATCGTGATGACCGGCGTAGGACCCCGCAAGTCAAGACCGGTAGGCTTAGACACGGAAGGACTTGAGCAACTCATCATGAAGACGACAACGATCACCAGGCTGCGACATTAACCGCTGTGCCTTGTCCGACCATGGCCAGCACTCTATACGGCGGTCCTGACCTCTTCGAACCAGCTCTGCAACTTCACCTGCATCATACTCCCCCACCCGGCCGAAAACCATCGGCCCGCATGGGGCGCGGACCCGCCATCCGATGGGCTCATTGACTGGGCACGGACGACGCGCTATTCTCCGCGGCACACACCACGCCACTCCACGAGGCCCCGATGTCCCTCCACGACCGCCTGAGCGAAGATCTGAAACTTGCGATGAAATCGCGCGACCAATTGCGCATGGACGTCATTCGCATGATCAAGGCCGCCGTGCTCAACAAAGAAGTCGAATTGAGGAAGGATCTCGACGACGCCGAGATGAGCCGCATCATGACGACCATGATCAAGCAGCGGAAAGAGTCGGTCGAGCAGTTCGAAAAGGGCAATCGCGCCGAGCTCGCTGCGAAAGAACGGAAAGAAATTGCCATCATCGAAGCCTATCTCCCGAAAGCCTTGTCGACCGAGGAACTGACCGGCGTGGTCGAGAGCGTCGTGCGCGAGACCGGCGCCACCTCTCCCAAAGACATGGGCGCCGTGATGAAAGCCGTCATGGCCCGTTTGGCCGGGCAAGCCGTCGACGGCAAGCAGATCAGCGACCTCGTCCGAGCCAAACTGCAGTAGCCGTCCAAACTTCTCGTTTCCCTTCCCAGCAATAATTTCCCTGCTATACTTCCATTAATTGACCTGCTGATGTCTACGTAATCAACTGACGGCCTTTCACCTGGCACTGGTTGCTATGAGCATCCTCATTGTCGACGATTCACTCGATCAACGGACCCTCCTCCGAGCCATTCTCAAGAAGGCGGGTCACACGGATCTCTTGAGCGCGGATTCAGCCACGAACGCCTACAACCTGCTCAATCTGAACGGTACGGACCTGTCCGAACGGGTCGACCTGATCCTGATGGACATCCTCATGCCAGACCTGAACGGTGTCGAGGCCTGCAGACAGATCAAGAGCCGGGCGCACCTCCGCGACATTCCGGTCATAATGGTCACCGCCAAGAACGACGCCTCGAATCTCGAAGCCGCTTTTGCGGCTGGAGCGGGAGATTACATCACCAAACCGGTGAACACCGTGGAACTGTTGGCGCGTGTTTCCTCTGCGCTCACGCTGAAGCAAGAAATGGACTGCCGCAAAATCCGCGAACGCGAACTCCAGCGCAGCAACGAAGAGTTGCAACAGGCGTTGCGCGAAGTGAAGGTCCTCCGCGGCTTGATCCCGATCTGCGCCTCCTGCAAAAAGATCCGCAATGACGGGGGGTTCTGGCAACAACTGGAAGAATATCTCGGCGAGCATTCCGAGGCCGAATTCAGCCACGGCCTCTGTCAACCCTGCATTAAAAAGCTTTATCCTGGAGTTTACCAGGACTAGCTGCTAGGATTTCGCAGACTTACCGCATTACCTCCATAGGGACGAATCGCATGGGTATCCTCATCGTCGACGATTCTACAGACGACCGCATCTTGCTCCAGTCGATTCTCACGGCTGCAGGCTACGACAACATTCTCGTGGCCGACTCAGCCAACTCGGCCTTCCGCTTGCTCGGACTTGAAGGCGGCAAACAGGGGGCGGCCCGTGTCGATCTGATCCTTATGGACATCATCATGCCGGAAATGAACGGCATCGAAGCCTGCCGCCAAATCAAAGCCGTGGAACGATTCCGCGACACCCCGATCATGATGGTCACGGTGAAGACCGATCCTGTCGATTTGCAACTCGCCTTCGCTGCCGGTGCCTTGGACTACATCGGCAAGCCCGTCAACAAGATCGAGCTGTTGACACGCGTCCGCTCGGTGTTGCGGCTCGTCCACGAGATCGAACGGCGTCGGGGCCGCGAGCAAGAACTGCTCGAAGTGATGCGCCAACTACAGGAAGCCAACCAAATGTTGCTGCGCCTGTCCTGTCTGGACGGCCTTACCGGCATCACCAATCGACGGCAGTTCGACGATTTTCTCGATCAAGAATGGCGCCGTGCCGTCCGCGAATTGACGCCGCTCTCGCTCATCATGCTCGATATTGATCGGTTCAAATCCTACAATGATACGCACGGCCATACCGCCGGCGACGAATGTTTGAAACAAGTCGCAGCGGCTATCTCCGGCGCTGTGAATCGGCCGGGAGACTTGGTGGCCCGCTACGGCGGCGATGAGTTCGTCGTCGTCCTCCCCGGTACCAGCACAGAAGGCGCGGCCCAGGTTGCTGAAGCGCTCCGTCGCCGAATCGAGTCGCTGGGCATCACCCATTCCGACGGAGGATGCATCACCAGCAGCGTGGGCTATGCCAGCACGATCCCGAGCCGGAACGCCTCCCCCACCGATTTGATCAAGTCCGCAGACCAGGCCCTCTATCAAGCAAAGCAAGAAGGCCGAAATCGAGCCAAGCAGGCCGGTTTTCTCACCCTCGTGCCCCATTCAAACGACGAGTAGCAACTGACCGACGACGGCCGCAAGCCTGACCGGCTTCGATCATGAGAGAGCATTAATCATGCGCCGAA
>JBKJWE010000382.1:0-3795 GCA_046717045.1 Nitrospiraceae bacterium
CCCTTAGCGGCGCAACCTTCGCACGAGGACCTTCAGCCCGTACAGAAATAGTCCGCCAGCGATATACAGGACCAGATTCCCGCCGATCGCCATCGCAAAGTTACCTGCTATCTCGACGGAGGAAGTAGCACCTTCATTAGCCATCAAGAAGAGTACCGTTGGTCAGATAAGGATCCCGATTGAGCGAGCGTTATAGTGAGCCATTGTGTCCGGGTTTAGAAGTATCGCGTACGAGACAGCTGACGCCAACAGGCCAAGGGCTCCAGACATGAGGAGCCATCTCTTCACAGGCAAGCCATCCTTCACTTGAGGTCTAACTATTGAGTATACTGACCGGCATAGTACGCGAAACCGGCCCGCGAATTCCTCTGTGATTTTCGTGTCGGTTCAAAGACTTCTCAACGATATCCACATGGCCAGATTGGCGTGATATACGGATCGGCATAGTTCCGCTATAGCTGCGAAGGACTCACCCCGCCCATCGAACGAACACGGCCCATCAAATATCGTCTCAAGCTCATTTGCTTGTGTTTTCACAGTGCGGCCTGATAAAGCCCCCCAACTGCGCGCGTCGAACGAGCACATTCTTATTGCGCGTTCCGCGAGCAGGAGGACGGCCAGCCCGCCCTCTCACACCCTCATTGGCTGGTCGAATCCCCTTCATACCTGCTATAGTGGACTTCATTACATAAGCCGTTCCCCTCTTGCGCACGAGGAGGTGCCCATGCGACAGATCAGCAGATGTTCGACCCTGGCCTGCACGGCTGTTCTGCTTTTGCTTTCGACCGCCTGCACTATCAAGGCTACGACCAATCAGATCATCGATACGACGTCCAATATCACGGGCACGACCTCCGGCTTCGCCTGGTTCGATGAAGACGGCATCCTACGCCCCGACCACAAAATCATCGCCTTCACCTCCTTGAACCACGCCGACCTCGAACAGGACCTCGCCCGCGGCCAGGGTGAATATCTGACGTCGCTCGGCACGCTCTTGGGTGTCGCAGACGACCGGCAAGCGACGTTCCGCTCCAACGCGCAGGATGCCTTCGGCACGCTCGTGTCGTCCGACCAGGCAGCCCGCGTCACTCACTTTCGGACACTGGCGCGGTAACCAACGACCAGAGCAACCGGCTATGCTCCCATTCCGGCGCATTTTTCATCCGACCGACCTCTCGCCCGACGAGCAAGGCGCATTCGTGCACGCGTTGAAGTTGACCTGCCTTGCCCGAGCCAAGCTGACAATCATGCACGTCGATCCCGCAGTGAAGCGAGAAGACTTTGAAGACTTTCCGCGCATCCGCCCATTGCTGACAACGTGGGGACTCTTACCGGAAGGAAGTGCCAAAGCAGATGTGGGTCGACTGGGCATCCAGATCACCAAAGTCAGAGCGCTGGCCGGGCACACCTCGACCGCCATTCTCTCCCATCTCGCCTTACACCCCGCCGATCTCCTCGTCCTCTCGACACATCAGAGGGAAGGTCTGGCTCGTCTGAAGCAGGAATCCGTCGCTGAGCCTGTCGCCCGGGGCGCTCACGCTACCACGTTGTTCGTCCCAGCCGGTGTCGAAGGATTCGTATCTGCCGAGAGCGGTTCGACCAACCTCCGACGAGTGTTGATTGCCGTGCCGGCTGAGCCGGCTCCCCAACGTGCGATCGACCTGGCGGCCGAGCTCGCAACATCGCTGGGAAGCGAAAAAGTCCTCTTTGAGTTGGTTCATCTCGGAACGGATGAGACGTTTCCCAAGTTCACCAAACCGGAGCAACCGGGCTGGACATGGCAACGGCTGATCGCGAAAGGCGACCCAGCCGAATGGATTTTAGCGGCAGGAAAAGATTTCGATGTGGACCTCCTGGTCATGATGACGGAAGGCCACAACAGCGTCATCGACATGTTACGCGGCAGTACGACCGAACGGGTCTTGCGAGGCGCGCGCTGCCCGCTGCTCGCTATTCCGGTCTAGCTTGGTTCCTCTCTTGAGCCCAGGCGCCTTGTTCACGAGGTTGCGCTGCGGCATCCCGACCGAGCACCGTTCGCACCACGACGCCGTCGCGAAGGACCAAGAAGTTCGACGGCGCCGCCGGCACGCGCGGCCCCGGCAACAGAATACCGGCCAGATTCAAAGGATCGCTCGCCGACAGCCTGATGTCCTGACCCCCCGAAGATTCCGTCTTTTTCCTCATCGCCCGTAGCGATTCGATGGCCTCCGGCAATGCAAACTGTTCCCCGGTAAACCCATGAACAAACAGCCCGCCTCTGACGTCGCCCGCCATTTCCATCCGCCGATACTGGACCAGCAGATCACGCCAAGCGATGGTCACCGATTCGCGCTTCAGCAGATCGCGAAACACGACGCCGTAGCGTCGGAGAAGCTGGCGAGCCACGGGCTCAGTGAGAGAGTGCCGAGCGCTGAGTGCTGAGGACTGAGCGCCGATAGCTGATGGCTGATGGCTGATAGCGGTTCGGAGCAGTGACCATCTGCCGGCTGCGTGTCGAGGGCGGCGAGTTCGTTCACGTCCTTCCGCACGGCGGCGGCGCGGGTCCATGAGCGATCGAAGATTGTCGAACCCGTCGGCCGTGACCAGGCCTGCCGCCACGAGTTCCCAGAGCCCCTCTTCGACTTCCGTTTGAAGATGGCTGGTTATCCACACCAGATCGGCAAAGAAACAAGCCCCTCGCTCAAACAGAACCAGACGTAGGTCTTGCGCCACCGCACTCAACTGGGCATAGGGGTGTGGCCCGGCCGAGGCGGCTCCATCGTGGAACGCCTCCATAAACCACACACTCTCCTCACGTGGGAACAGACTGATGGGCGCCCCACTCGTAGGAACAATCCGGGGCACACGATCAGGATCGTTCATTTGGGCAAGCCGTGGATGGGGAGACAGCCGACCCCAACTGATTGCCCCGCTCAAACAGAGCCGGTCTAAGAGGTCCGGCTCATACTTCGCCAGCCGTGAGCGCAAGAGCTGCGGTTCCCAGGCCGACGCTGCCGCTTCGAATCCCGCCAGTTGTCTGACCACTTCCAGGAGGCCGGCTTCTCCATGCAAGCGAGAACCAGGCGCGATATGCTGCCATTGCAGCAGAAACCGCATGAAATCCGCAGCCGTCACCGGCTCGATTTCTTTTCGTAACCGCCCAATCGTCAGTCGATGGATGCGGGCGAGGAGACGCCGATGACACCATTCGGGCGCTCGGGTGTCCGACAGTGCTGAGTGTTGAGTGCTGAGTGCTGAGAGGGATCGGAAGCGCCCGCGCAGGACTTGGCCGGAGGTTTCGAGGCGAATCAACGACTGAGCTACCGCCTGAGGCGGAAGATACAGTCGTGTCGCAAGTTCCACCGCGGTCGTCGGTCCGACGCTTTCCATCCACCCCAACACAATCGCATCGAACGTCGTATCGTCTTGCAGCCTCAGTGCAACCTCCACCTCCGTTCGACGATCTGTCGCTATCCACCCCCTTGCCTCTCGCCCCTCGTTGCTTACCAGAACGGATACCGCACGACCGGACTCAACCAGCGTTGTGAGATATGGCGCCCACTCCGCTGCAATCGGCTCAGGCACCCACACCAATGTGAGCAATGCATCGTGCAATTCGTCCGGATCGCGCACGACGGGCCAGGACTCGAGCTGCACTTCTTCGATCGCAGCGGGATCGAGCGCACCGAACTGACCCGCCAACTCGGCCGGGAGCGTGCGGCGCATCTCCACCGCGCGAGCGCGACGCTCTTCCAGCGGCGCATCGTCGAGGAAGGCATAGGGATTGGCGTTCAGGATTTCATGCGAAAACGGAGA
>JBKJWE010000383.1:0-3350 GCA_046717045.1 Nitrospiraceae bacterium
GTCCAGGCGTAACGAAGGGCAGTACATGTCAGCTAAAGGAGGAAATCGAACGATGTTGCGAAGGGCCTCATAGCTCATCAACCGGACGAGCAGAGCTCGTCCCTATCGAGAGAAAGGGGTAGTTGCATGATAAGACTTAACTTCAACCGTCAAATATTCTTATGGACCTTGGTTTTCCTACTTTCCGGAGGTGGCCACGCCGTGGGAGAGATTTCGCTCCCGAGTGCCGTAAAACTGGATAAAAGTATCCATTTTCAGAAGCCTGAGGGGGGAACAGTAGAGATTAAACCTGGAATCTACGAAATTGCCCAAAACGGAGAGAAACAATTGAATCTTGATCCCGTAGGCGATGAAGGACCCATTGCCGTTCAGGCAATACCGGCTGGGCATGACCAAAAGGTAGAGAATCCCACAGCGAAATGGGTTCCTTCTCCTGACAATAATCCTGACGTCCAACATCTCGTGTTGTGGCTTCCTGATGGGTTAGCCCTAGAAGCGGTGGGCTCATTTAGTGGTGTATTCACAAGGTCGACCGAACTGTGGGCAAAGCAGGCCGGAAGTTCAGACGCCACGAAAGATGATCCTCTTACTATCGTCTTTGAGGAGCCCATTCACTTTAAAACCCTAGGTGGCGATCCGAAGGTTGTTCAGCCTGGTGAATATCAGCTTGGCTTGCGTGAGGGTGGCATACAGTTGAGCCCGGCAAAGGGGAAGGGCGAACCCGTAGTCGTGGCGACAGAATCTATGGGTACTTCTGCGGCCGTGCTACTACCAGCGTTTGATGCTAATGCAGATTTAGAGGCCCTCATTATTGCGACAGCCACCGGCCAATCCTTTGTCGCCGTCGGATCGCATAGTGGTGCATTTCCACGAGGGCTCTTTTCAGCCATTAAAAAGGTGGGAGGAGCAGTTCAGGGGGTCGCCAAGGCGGGAGCGAAGGTTGGATACCAAGTTGGAAAAGGCGCCGTCCTATCTACTCCTGCTGGTGCCGTAATTCAAGCCGCCGGAGTCGATAAATATGCGGAAAAATACGGGAAACAAATAGCCGGTAGAGCGTTCAGTATGGGGAAGGGAGTTGCCACAAGAACTTGTGGCCCATTAGGAGCGGTTGGAAATTGCGTGAGAGTAATAGGAGGAGTAGCGGCCGGCGCTGTACGGTAAGAAAACGTGTCCTTGAAAGAGGTCTACATGGAAAGGGGCGTCCAACAGACCGCCCCTTTCCAGACACTTGAGGATGAAAGTTCCATTAAGGGTCCCATCGACCTTGAACTCCGAGAGCAGATTGCGTTACGAGCGTTACCCCACGGCGGCTTTTCGGCGCGGGGGTATGGCAGACCCCTATAGCAATAAGCAAGGATCACGTGTTGGTGCAGTCTTGACCGAATTATGTCACTTTGAGGAGACTAACTCAGAGATTAATTCATCCCTGCTGACCTGGAACAAGGCAAAGACCAAGTTGGTCCCGCACGTGGGTGGGTTGTGCAGATATTCCTGATAGTAGCAATCAGTCCTCGGCATGTGGCTCTTACGATATGAGCGGAAGGAGGAAGCAAAATGAAGACTCTATGCGTTACGGTGCTCATCGGAATCTTGGCGGGATGTGCGACGGCTCCCCCTTCGGGGCACTGGGAACAGGCTGGACGAACGGAGGCGGAAACGCAGGACGATCATACCAATTGCCAGAACGTGGCCATGCGGGAAGCTAACCGTAACCGCACCGACGAACCCTTTAAAGAGGCTTTGGTCGAACAGAATTGCATGGAACGCATGGGCTATACGTACGTCAAACACTTAAAAACAATTCCAAGTGAGGCTCCTGCCCCATGACCTTGTATGACAGACATTCTATGAATTATGGAGCTCCTTCCCGCTGCTTGTGAAGATGGTGTGTCTACCGCTCCGCTTCTGTCAGATCGGTCTCTTCGTCAAACTCTTCCAACTCAGGCTCGGGCTTGCTCTTGAGCATCGAAGGATGCAAGCCATATTTCTTCAACATCTTGTAAAAGTCCGCCCGGTAGCGTCCGGCAAACTGTGCGGCCCGTGAGATGTTCCCTCCGGTCAGCTGCAGGACGTTCTTGAGATAGGTCTTCTCAAACTCTTCCTTTGCCTCGGTCAATGGCTTGAGCGGCGCATCCGGCGACGTGCCGATCGAGGGCAGCAGATCCGGTGTGATCATATCGTGCCGAGACATGACGACCGCCTTCTCGACGACGTTTTCCAATTCGCGGACGTTTCCAGGCCAGGGGTTGATGAGCAGACGATGGAGAGCAGCCGGCGTAAAGCCTCGCAGGTCCTTATTGGCCCGTTTTCCACTCGAGACGAGGAAATGCTGCGCCAAAATCGGAATATCGTCGCGACGGTCTCGCAGCGGGGGAATAAACAACGGGACGACCGAGATGCGGTAATACAGATCGTTTCTAAACGAGCCGTTCTTTACAGCTTCGCCGAGATCTTTGTTCGTCGCTGCGATAATCCGCACGTCGATTTTCGTGGAGTTCTCCGCGCCCACTTCGCGCACCTCACGTTCCTGCACAGCCCGCAACAACTTCACCTGCATGGACAACGGCATCTCCCCAATCTCGTCTAAGAATAACGTACCGCCATTGGCGCTTTGAAACAGCCCCTTTTTAGGCCCATGTGCGCTGGTAAAGGCGCCGCGAACATGCCCGAATAATTCGGATTCGAAGAGGGTTTCTGGAATAGCGGCGCAGTTGAGAGCCACGAACGGTCCTTTGTTGCGCCGGCTGTTTGCATGGACCACGCGGGCAAATACTTCTTTGCCGGTCCCCGTTTCACCGAACAAGAGAATGGTCGCGTCGGAATCGGCGACCTGAACGACTTGCTGCAGCAGTCGCTGCATCGCGGGGCTTCGAGACACCACATTCTCCATACCGTAGAGCTCTTGGACCAAGGACTTGAGGCGTTGAATCTCGCGGCTCATCCGCTGCGGCGACAGGCCTTCTTCGATTTTTGCTTTGAGCTCCTTGTCGTCGTAAGGCTTCGTGAGATAGCCGAAGGCGCCACGCTGCACCGCTTCAACGGCATTGGGGATGCTGCCGTGCGCCGTAAGGATGATGACGGGCAGCCCCGGAAGAGTGCGCAGGAGCTCTTCCGTGACATCCAGGCCGTCTTCCCCCCGCAGCCGTAAGTCGGTGATGGCCAGATCGAACCGGTTTATCTTGGCCGCGGCAATGGCATCGCGTCCGCAGGTACAGGCCGTAACGGCAAAACCCATCGCTGCTAGCCGCATTTTGACCAAATGAAGGAGACCCTCTTCGTCGTCGATGACTAAAATATGATCTTGTTCCATGATATTCCTTATTGAGGCGTGAGAGGATCTGGAGTCGGTA
>JBKJWE010000384.1:0-3109 GCA_046717045.1 Nitrospiraceae bacterium
ATCTGTTACGGGCGTTCTATCCGGCGATGCGAAAGGCGGGGATTGCGCGGTTCCGCTTCCATGATCTCCGGCATACCTTTGCCACCCGGCTCATTCAAGCGGGCGTCGTGTCTATACGGTCCAGAAATTGGGCCGGTGGAAAACGATTGCCATGGTGTTACGCTATGCGCATCATCAGCCGGAGAGTCTGCGCGGAGGGGCGGAGGTGCTCGATCGACTGCGGCGAGAAACTAGCACAAATTTAGCACAGGAGCACGCGGCCGCAAGCGGGAGCGCGGCGTAACCCCTGGGAAAATTTGGTGGCGGTGCCCCGGATCGAACGGGGGACCCGCGGCTTATGAGTCCGCTGCTCTGCCAACTGAGCTACACCGCCATCTTGTGGGATATCGAAGGATATGGCTATGATACCGGAACCATTATTAAAGTGTCTACTCCGGCCTGTCCGGGCAAATAGGCTGTGAACAATAAATTCTCCAGTGTGGTGACGGTTGGAACTCCCTCCCTATTCCGGTAGACTCTGTCCATGAATGGGCGACTCCCAAAAACGTGCGAGCGTGCGCTGCTGGAGCAGTTCATGAAAGCCGAGTCGATGGCGCTCTGGACGGTGCGTGCCGCACAGAGCCAGCACGTGCCGTCGTCTGTGCTCCAATTCTTGCGTCGTCACGAGGAGGAAGAAGCTGAGCATCTTCACCAGTTTGAAGTGTTGCTGGGCGCGACATCTCACGGTAAGACCATTCCACCTCGCGTCCCGAGTCAGTGGTGGGCGCTGGCGGTGCATCTGTTCGGGTATGAGTCGCTGGGGCTGGAATTTGCGAAGCTCTTGGTCGAAGTGCGGCCGGATCTTCAATCGATCTTGGACGATGAAGAAGTGCACGTGGGATTCTTCGAACAGGAGGTCCGCCGGTTGCTGACCCAGGATGCGACGATCGTGGAGCATACAAGGAATGCAGGCCTGGCCTGGCGACGACGGTTGCCCCGCACTGTCGATCGATATCTCCATGACGACGATCTGGCCGCGTTCCGTGACGTTCTGCGCAGTCGCATACTGGCAGCCATCGATGAACGGTTTGCCGCTACCGGATTATTAGGCTGGCCGCATAGACAGCGTGATCCCGGTCAGGCTGCCATGCTGTCCGAATCGATTGGATGAATGCCGTGGACTGCCTATTGTTTCGACATGGGATTGCGGTGGAGCGTGAAGACTGGACGGGAAAAGATGCGGATCGTCCGTTGACGGACAGGGGGAAGCAAAAGGTTCGTCAAGTCGTGGCAGGGCTACGCGCACTCGAACTTCAGCCGACTCATGTGTTCGCGAGTCCATTCATCCGTGCCGTGGAGACCGCAAAAATTCTTCAGGCTGTGTGGCCGCTTCCTTCGACCGTTCAACTCACCGATGCGTTACTGCCCGATGCTTCACCGGAGACCCTCCTGGACCTATTTCGGGCACTCCCGCCTGAATCCTGCGTGATCTGTGTCGGTCACGAGCCCCATCTGGGGCAGACGGCAGGACTCCTGCTTTGCGGCCGCCCGTCAGAATCTTTTGTCTTCAAGAAGGCAGGCGCCTGCTTGATCGAATGGCCGATCAGACCGAATTCTGATCGAGGGCGACTACACTGGTGGTTTACGCCTGGTCAGCTACGGGCTCTTGGAAAACGACTCGACAAAAGCAAAAAGGACAAGAAAGAGAAAGTGCGGGAACCCTAGCTAGTAAGCGGAGCGGTATCTGACGCGGGTGGAAGGATTTCCGCAGCAAGGGGCTGATTGGAGAGGAGCGGCTGGATCTTCATCCGAAGCTCTTCTTGAATGTCTTCCGGCGATTTACGTGCGTCGATCACGGCGAACTTGAACTCCTCGGTCATCTTGTCGAACTCTTCGATCAACAGCGACTGGTACTTCTTGAAGCTATCGTAGAGATCTCCCCCCAGCCGCAAGTCCATGCCGGATTCCCAAAAATTCATACCTTTGGTTTCGATGACGCGGAGGACCAGCGTCTCCACATCGATACGCAGATAGCAGATAAGGTCGGGCACCAAGGCAAAGCCGAAGACGTCTCGGACCCACTCCCGGTCCCCGCTGCGCACGAAATCTCGTGCGAGGGCCGTATAAATGTACCGATCTGCCAAGACGATGAACCCGGAACGAAGGGCCGGGATGATCTGATGTTCGAGGCGATCGGCGAAGTCGGTGGCATACAAGAGCGTGAAAGACCAGCGATCGAGAATGTTGCCGGCTTTGGCCATTTCGATGGCTTTGGACATGAGATTGGATCGTGTCCAACCGGTCGTGATGACACCGTAGCCCTGCACTTCGAGCCATTCCTGCAGCATCTCGATGTGCGTCGAACGGCCGACGCCATCGGTGCCTTCAATGGCAATCAGCTTGCCCTTGAGGTCACTCGGATTTAGGTACGTCAAACCGTCGCCAAAATACTGTGCGTCGACCATGGGTGCCCCGTCTCGGTTTATAGTCTTGCAACGCTTCGTCAACTAGTCTGCGCATCTCGTTCTGCTGGGCCGCGATATCTTGTGTTGCGTCCATCGTGATGAGGCCAAATTCATCCACGATCTTGTCGTATTGGTTCAAGATCCGCGATTGGAAAATCCGGAAACTCTCGGTGACATCTTGGCTCAGGTTCATGTCCATGCCGGCTTCGTAGAACTTGAACTGCCCACGCGTTCCTCCCAGCAACCGCGAGATCGCCACCTCGATAGGAACCTTAAAGTAAAAGGCCATGTCTGGAGGAATCGCGAAGCTATACAGCTTGCGGATCCATTCGGGTGAGACGCCGCGAACGACGTCACGCGCGAACGCGGTGTACATGTAGCGGTCTGCGAGGACAATCATGCCGGCCTTCAAGGGGGGCAAGATGTCGTGATAAAGCCGGCTGGCAAAGTCAGTGGCATGGAGCAAGCTAAATGTCGTGGGCGTCAGGCTCTTGTTCTTCTTGCCCTTTTTCGTAGTGTCTTTGACGAGCTCAGAGGAGTTCCATTCGGTGAAGAAGACTTTGTGGCCTTTGGATTCCAGCCATTTGTGGACCAGCAGGAGCTGGGTGCTCTTTCCGGACCCGTCGACGCCCTCGACGATGATGAGCTTCCCGGGGTAGGGGTGC
>JBKJWE010000385.1:0-3338 GCA_046717045.1 Nitrospiraceae bacterium
ATTGGGCGGAGCCGGAGGCAATCCAGCCTGCGGCGAACCCAAGGGGGGCGCTGGCGCCGCGATTGGTTCAGGTGGAGAGGCTGGAGGGCCAGGCGTGACCGGCTGACCTGTGAGAAGGTGCTGCAAACCGGGCAACTGTCTCATCAGACTCTGGGCGCTTCGCCCCCTGCCTGAAGATGATGCACCCGATCCGACTGCGCCTATCGACGAACCAGGCGATGCCGCCGCCGCCCCGGTGACTGCCGAAGACGACGTCACTCCTGGCGTCGTGGTTGTGATCGAGCTTCCCGATGAAACCGGTGGGGCCGCCGGGCTCATGCCCGCTGCCGACTTGGCCATTTCAGCCGCCGAGTCCTTGGTCGCGGCTGTCCCTTGATCGACTGCTCTCGGCATAGTCGAGGAGCGATCCTGAACCGGTTTCTGAGTAGGTTCGGATTGAGGCGCACCTGCCGCCGGTTTTCGGATCAACCTCCGAGGTTTTTTCCCGACCTTGGAAAGATCGGATTCTTTCTCCGGCTTGAGGATAGGTTCTGCTGCTGCGATGGTCGCAGGACCTTCCGCGCGGCTGCCCCGCTGATTATCATTTTTCAAGATCGAATGTCCCGAAGCCATACCGGTCTCGGCCGCGTAGAGAGAAGCGACATCGAGCGTGCCAGAAACCAGTCCCTGGAATCCGAACACCAGCAGGAGCGCTGTTCTAAGACCTAAGGCGATGCGAATGGGATAAGTCCGATAGTGCATGATCATGTTCGCTTGAGTGGCGAAGCGAGTCATTGCCGACCTCCTGTTGGTTGGCGACTGTCGCACGATCTCGCACCAGCAATTCCAGCAAGACCAATGCCCCTGAGCAGGCCCCTAGGTGTATCGTGCGGAAGATGGCAATATTACGAGCACCTGCTGAGGGGCACTCCCCGGATCGACTGATAAACCCTACAGAATGATTGCCTGGGGGGTGAACCACGACTGTTCAGGACTGCTCGGTTGCGATGGTGGGATCAAACAAGAAGGAATACGTATGCAGAAGGCGGTGCGCTTAACAATGCTACTTACTCGTCAACACATAATCGACAAGCTCCACCTTCACGACCGGCATGATGAGACCGAGCCCCTCCTGGTCGTGCGAGAAATCGTAGACCAACGATTCGGTGGGAATCAGTCGCCCGGTGATGGCGACATCGATTTCGATCTTCTGCTTCTTTTCAAGTTTTCGGCGGAGTGTCTTTCGAAGAGCGCCTCTTGGGATGGCCACAAGGTTCGACGGCAGTTCTTCGTACTTGAATCTTACTACTCCCCATCTGGTGGTAATAAATCTGGGCCCCAGCGAGACGTGGAATCCCCCGGCCTTGGTATTATACCGCGAGAGTTCCCCGGACCAGACAAACGTCACGCGTTGCCGTAAAGCAGGCTTTCCCTCCCGCTGCGTATCTCGTTCACGGTTCAAATTGAACAGTCGATCGTCGTGACCTGGATCGTGATGACCATGACCATAGACGGTCGCCCAATCCGGTGGGCTGCCATCCACTTCGTCGAGAAACTGCTCGATCGCGGGGGAATCGTTCAAAAGGCGGGCATCCGGCGGAATAACGGATTGTAGGTCGTTAGGCTTGATCTCATGCAATAGCCTTGCGCCAAGAACATCATCGCTCCAGGCTTCGGGGACGAACGCAGAACCGAAAAAGAAGGCAATGGTCACCAGAACAACTGACATCGAGTCTCGTCATGCTGGAGATTGAAGTAACGCTTTCTCAAAGGTCGCTTGCAGAGACTCCGCAGTTCGATGGTCTTTGGTCAACACACCCGCCTCAATGAGAACGGCCACCCGCGGCATGGGATCAATTTGCCGGAGCGCCTGCCGGCTCAACCCTGTCGATTCGAGGACTTTCTGATACGTCTTCAACCAAGATTCGGTAATGGCCTGCAATCCTGGGTCGGTAGGTTTCATCCGGCCCAATTTCACTTGCCCCAGCAGCTTGACCACCGGATCGGACTGCGAAATCGTGGCGATCGCACGTTGAAGCGTCTGCTCGCCGACATCCATGATCAGTTCATCGAACAAGAACCGGGTCCTCTGGGATCGCCGCAGCTTCCGCAGGCGCCGGGACCACTCGAGGATGTCCATCCCGCGGTTCCCCCGACCCCGAAGGCCGAGAACTGTTTGTCGATGCTATCGGTGTTAGATTGCGGACAAGCCACGTCCTGCGACCCCCGTACCAATCGCTCGAAACGGTGATTGCATTCCCGGCAGACATATTCGAAGATAGGCATGGGTAAAACTCCTTTTCCTGGCCGGTAGTATAGAATCCTGCCGGCCGCTTCGCAATGCGTCAGGAGGTCTATGTATCACGAGGAGAAAACCTTTACAGTTCGCTTCAGCCTGGAAGTGTCTTTTTCTGATGATTACGACGGCGAGGCCGATCAGCAAGGTTGGGTTCGGGAGTGGGAAGCGGTCATGAAGCCGGACGTGATTAAGACCGTGTTCGAGTCGTTACGTCAGCACCCTGCCTGGGCCGCTCATGTTCGTAACCGAGGCAAATCCTCCTCAGATGAAATCGAAATCGTTCTCACACGGGACTTTTCCGAGCCACAGCCGTTCCGATTGTCGTCATGACCGCCACCGCATTCGGCCTCTATTTGCACATCCCTTTCTGTCGTCAACGATGCGACTTTTGTGCGTTCTACCTGGAGATCTACCGTGACAAGAGTGCGTCCTCATTTGTCGATGCCCTGAGAGAAGAGATCCGCCTCTACGAGAGGCAGCATTCGGCGCGACGCCACAGGGTTCGATCGATCTATTTCGGCGGAGGAACACCGACGACGCTTTCAGCCGAACGACTGACATCTCTTCTTGTCGAAGCTCGACAGACATTTGAGGTTGCGGACGATTCAGAAATATCGATTGAAGCCCATCCGGCAACCGTATCGGGCCACGACCTCTCCCAACTCGTTCACGCAGGATTCAATCGCATCAGCTTTGGCGCAGAGTCCATGGACGATGGCGATTTTGTATCAATCGGTCGCCCCGGTACCGTCGACCAAACCACAGCGGCTATCGCCCTCGCCCGAGAGGCCGGGTTCGCCAACATCAACCTGGATCTGATGTATGGGTTGCCCGGTCAAACACTCGCTAGTTGGATACATACGCTTGATCATATAGTTCACCTCAATCCCTCACATATTTCCTGCTATGCGTTGACCATCGAGGACAACACCAAGCTCGCCAAAAATATCCAGCTCGGCAGCATTTCAGCTCCCGATGAGCAGCTTCAGATCGCGATGGATGAGGCGGCCCATATCCTATTAGAGCAGGCCGACTATGAGCGTTACGAGAATTCAAACTA
>JBKJWE010000386.1:0-3573 GCA_046717045.1 Nitrospiraceae bacterium
ATCACATATCGTTCGCGATGCGGTTCCGTGATTTCTTTGGCGAGCGTGGCGGGAGGGGTGAAACGCAACGTGCCGCGGCTCTTCAGCGGTTCCGTCAACAAGGAGGAATAGGTTGCCTCTTCGAAAGCGATCGCCGATGTTCGGTGGGCACTCAGCTGCGCCACGAGTTCCTCGAGTGTCCACTGGGACGACGACTGAGAACGCGCCGCCGCCGGAACAAACATCACCAAGACGAGCGCGCTCAGCCCCCCCCATGCATTGAGAGCGAAGGCCCGGCTACCGCGCTTGAATCCAGAAGTCATAAAAATTGAACCAATTGTCCGGTGCGAGCCTGACATAGTACTCCAACCGCTCCGCATAACGTTGCATCCATATGAGGGTTTCTTCCCCGCGGGAGTCTCTCGCCGGGGCAATCCGCTCCGCAAACAGTTCGAAATGGACGTCGTACTGTCGACCCCCTCGGTAGAGCCCGAAAAACAGGACGACGGGCACTTGCAGCACGCTCGCCAGTCGGATGGTGCCTGTTGGAAACCAAGCTGGCTTACCCAAAAATGAACAGGCGACGCCTCGTTCGCCTGCGACCATCCTATCCATCATGATGCCGACCACCCCGCCTCGATCAAGACATTCTTTCACGCGCAGCATCGTATCCGGCTGGCGAGCCTGGATAATCGTGTCGACAAGTTCAGGATTCAGTTCGCGCATGAGATCACGGATCATGGGCGCATTGTCTTCGTACATCAGGATGCGGATTTCATGACCCGCCATAGACCGTCCCACGGCTCGCACGACATCGAAGCTTCCGAGATGCGCTCCGACGAGCACGCACCCCTTCCCTTGGTCGAGACAGCGCATGAGGCCGTCGTGGCCATGCAAGGTGACGTCGAGCTGGTCGAACGAGTCCTGCGAGACATACACGCGGTCGAGAATGGTGGAGGCAAACCAATAGTAGTGGTGAAAGAGGTCGCGCCACGTCACAGATCGCTGAAGCACGACGTTCAGAAACGTTCGAATCGCCCGGCGGGCACGTCCTGAAAACAGGAGATAGTACGCACAGACTGGGTAGAGGATGGCCCGGGCCACGGGTCGGCCCATGCGGCGGGCGATCCACACCATGATGTGGCAGGCGATACGACTGCCCCGTTCGCGCTGTCGACGCCACGCCACGCTCACGGTGACTCCGTCACTGCCCGCTGACCGCACGGTATTCCAACGATCCTCTCGCCACGGTCTGCCCGCCGACACGGCAGCTCACCAGCACAACACCTTCCCGTTCGTGATCCGCCCGGATCGTAATCGCTTCACCGGGACGCACCGGGGACATGAATTTCATGTTGGGCAGCGCGGTCAGCTCGAACGGTTGCCGGATAAGCTGGCGGACTGTTTCGACGACCTCGCCGAGCAATAGGACGCCCGGCACGATGGGATGTCCGGGAAAGTGGCCGGGAATCGCCGGATGGTCGGCCCCGATGCTGATCGTTCGTTCATGTCGCATGGTCAGTCACATATTGGCCAGCAAGGCGGAGAAGGGCATCACGTGTCAATTTTCCCGTTTCGTTTCGCGGCAGGGAGGGCACCAAGATGAGCGGACGAGGAAGAAACGCGGGATCGAGCTGTGTCCGCAAGGCCTCCTGGATGTCGTGGACGGTTTTTCCCGGAGCCACAGCAAATGCGATCAACCTGGTGACGTCGACACCGTGCTCGTCGGGCAGGAAAAACACTCCGTCTTGGACGCCTGCGATCTCCACTAATTTTTGATTGAGATCTTTCAGCGAGGCACGATGGCCGGCCACGCTGATTTGATCGGCGACGCGGCCATGGAGCGTGAAACGGGTCTCGCTCCGCATCGATAGACGGTCTGGGCACCGCACGGGTTCGGCCAAATACTCAGCATGGACGGCCCAACCCTCACGTTCTTGCCTGAGGGCGATCCTGTCCAACAGCTCCCAGTCCTGATTCGTCGAGGTGCGACGCGTCGCCACGCAGCCCGCCTCCGAAAAGCCGTAGATTTCATGAACCTGTGTATGAAAGTGCCGTTCGGCTTCTTCTGCCAGCGACACCGGCAGGGGCGCGGTGGCGGAGAGGATCATCGCCAGGTCGGGAAACCGGCGTGGTTCCATCAAACAGGCCCGGATATGTAAAGGGGTCGTCACCAAGACCCGTTCTGCCGACACTTCGGTTAAGGCTTGTCGCACGTCCTCCGGAAAGAGCGGACGGCCTGCATGGATCGTGAACCCGTGCATGAGCGGCAACATCACCGCGGCTTCCAGCCCGAACATATGTTGATGTGGCACCGTCGCCACCATTGTTCGCCGTTCACCCACCTTGAAACCGAACCGAGCCCCGGTCGTGAGGGCCACTGTGACCAGAGCACCCCAGGGCTTATGATTGGGGACTGGAGCACCGGTGCTGCCTGAGGTGAAGACCACAGCGGCAGTCTGCTCCACCGGGATGCAAGGGACGGATCCTTGAAATCCCGCGCGCTGTTCTGTGGAGGGAATCATGAGTATCGACAGGCCAGGTACGGACTGTTCACCGTCGGTCAGACAATGGCTGGCTCCATAGATCTTGGCAACGGTGCGGAGATTCTGCGAAACACGGGTTTGAGGCAGCAACGTGACCTGTTGCCGTAGGAGCGCCGCGGCAAATCCGACCAGAAAACGGTACCGGCTCGACGCGATGTTCAGAACGGCAGGACGATCAGGAAGACGATCGACGAGGGCCGCGACATCGTGTAGAAAGTGGCCGGCGGTCCGAGGCCGTCCGTGTTCCCACGCAAGAATGTCTTCTGGGTTATACGGGCCGATCAGAGGCGCGTTGTGCATGGCACCACAAGACGTTACTTCGTGCGATTCTTCTCTATCGCTTTTGCCAGCGCCCGCAGAGAAGAAAAGATGGATGTGATGTCCGGATCGCTCGAACGGAGTTGATACCCATAGGTCTGCGAGATCGCCAACGACAGTTCCAGCGCGTCGATCGAATCGAGCCCGAGCCCGTCGCCGAACAGCGGTTGAACTGGATCAATTTGAGCGGTATCGACCTTGAGCTTGAGCGTCTGGACGATCAGCTTGGCGACGTCCTGTTCGAACGGCAAGGACACTGATGGTTGTCCCATAATCCTTGTTAGGGCCTGATTGCTCGGTAGTTACGCAACAGGCCGCTCCCCCATTCCTTGAGCGTACAGTCGGCCAACCCCGCTTCCTTCAGGGCCTGCAGAATGGTCTCCGGAGGCACGCAGTATTCCGTCGTGTCCCACCAATAGCCCATGAGAGTTTGCATGTCGCGGTTGCCCGTTGTCGCTGTGAAGACGGTCCCCAGAACCGTCTTGATATAAAACCTCGACAGGGTCAGCAGTGCCGCCGACTTAGGTCGTGAAATCTCCAAAATCAGCACGATCCCCCCTGATTTCAAGACCCGCCGATACTCGCCAAACGCACTCGTGAGGTCCGGAACGTGCCGGAGCGCATAGCCCATACTCAGAAAGTCAAAATGCTCGTCCGGGAACGGCAGACTCTCGCCCACGCCCCGCACCAGATTGCGGCAAGGCCCCTTCTGCGCTTCACGGAGCATGCC
>JBKJWE010000387.1:0-4392 GCA_046717045.1 Nitrospiraceae bacterium
GGCCTATGGAACGAAAACCGTCTCCAGGGTCGATAAGATCATTGGGCCCGGCAATATTTATGTGGCTACCGCAAAACGCATGCTCTACGGCACTGTCGGCATCGATATGGTGGCCGGTCCGAGCGAATTGCTCGTCGTGGCAGACGGTGATGCCAACCCCGCCCATGTGGCCGCCGATTTGCTCTGTGAAGCAGAACATGACGAAGACGCGCAGGTCTATCTCGTGACGACTTCCGCCGACTTGGCGAAGGAAGTGGTGCGATTAATCGGCAGCCAGCTGAAAGGCTTGCAGCGTGAAAAGATCGCGGCGAAGTCGATTGCCCGGCATTCGGTGGCCTTTGTCGTCAGCACTATGGATGAGGCCATCGATGTGGCCAACGAGATTGCGGCAGAGCATGTCACGCTTTCAGTTGATGAGCCGTTCGACTATCTGGAGAAGATCCGGCACGGAGGGGCATTGTTTCTGGGCCGCTACACGCCGCCGGCGGTGGCAGATTATGTGGCCGGTCCGAACCACGTGCTCCCCACCGGCGGGACCGCCCGGTTCTTCTCGGCTCTGTCGGTCCACGACTATACGAAGACCAGTAACATCGTGCATTACACGAAAGAGGAATTGAGCAAGGTGAAAGACCATCTCATGCGCCTCGCACACATTGAAGGGTTCGACGCCCATGCGAAGTCGGCCCAAAGCAGGTTCTCATGAAGAAAAACGGATCACCACCCAGACAGGCAAGCATCCAGCGGGCCACGAAGGAAACAGACATCCGCGTCGAATGGGCGCTCGACGGCAGCGGGCAGGGGAAAATCAATACGCAGATCCGATTCTTCGACCACATGCTCGAGTTGTTGGCGAAGCACGGCTTCTTCGATCTGTCGGTGGAAGCGAAGGGCGACATCGATATCGATGAACACCACACGGTCGAAGACGTCGGCATCGTGATGGGCCAAGCCTTGCACCAGGCCCTCGGCGAGAAGGCGGGCATCAAGCGATTCGGGTTCGCCTCGGCGCCGCTCGATGAGACATTGGCCCAGGTGACCGTCGATCTCAGCGGCCGGCCCTATCTCGTGTACAACGTCAAGCTGACGGATCGGAAGATCAAGGCCTTCGATTTGGGATTGTTCGAAGATTTCTTTCAAGCCTTCGTGACCCACGGCGGGCTGAACTTGCACGTGAATCTGATGTATGGGCGAAACCCTCACCACATCATGGAAGCGATCTTCAAGGCGACGGCGAAAGCCCTGGATCAGGCCACGATGCGGGAAGAGCGGTTGGCCGGAAAGGTGCTCTCGACCAAGGGCATGTTGTAGATCACATCCGGTCGACAAAGCCGTACGGCTCGAGGGGGACAGGCGATATGGTGCCTGTCCCCCTTTTATGTTCGTAGGGAGGAGTGGCAGGAGAGAGCTGGTTGCGGTATGGTTACGCGTCTTGACGTAGGCACGGAACAAGAGCTGAGGGGCAATAGGCATGAGCAGAACCAGGAGTCTTCCCTCTAGCCCTTAGCCTCGGGTCCCTTGTCCGTACAGAGTAGCTATGATCGCGATCATCGACTACGGGATGGGCAACTTGCGGAGTGTCCACAAGGCCTTCGAGGCGGTGGGACACCAGGCAGTCGTGACGCGCGAAGCGATGGCGATCAAGAGCGCCAGCCATGTAGTGTTGCCCGGGGTCGGGGCCTTCGGCGATTGCATGGCGAATCTGGATCGCTATGGATTGATCGATCCTGTCCGGGTGACGATTCAATCAGGTAAACCGTTTCTTGGGATTTGTCTTGGGCTACAACTTCTGTTCACAGAGAGCGAGGAATTTGGCACGCATAAAGGACTTGGAATTATTCCTGGCAAGGTTAGGCGATTTGCGGTCGATCCCATGCTGAAAGTGCCGCACATGGGGTGGAATCAAGTCATCGTCCAAAGGAAGTGTCCGTTGTTCGAGGGGATTGCGGACGGCGCCAATTGGTACTTCATCCATTCGTATTTTGTGGATCCGGTGGATCGACAGATTGCCGCAACGACGACGACCTACGGCATTCCGTTCGTGTCGAGTATTTGGAAAGACAATGTTGTGGCGTGCCAGTTCCACCCGGAGAAGAGCCAGGCGGTCGGGTTGCAGCTCATCAAGAATTTTGGATCATGGAAATGAAGACGATGGAACGCGCCGTATGGGCAACGTTCTTGGCGGGGGGCACCCTACTGGTTGCTACCGGTTGCAGCGGCGACAAGGTCACAACAAAGTCGTCGTCTGAAATTTCGCGTTATCAGGTCAGAACCATCGCCCTTGTGCCCTTCACGACGCTGACGACGCCCCAAATCCGCGATCAGGGCGATCCGTTCATGTCGACGCCACAGAGCGTCCGGCGATCCGATATCTCGTTAGGGGTGCCCTCGAATGTGGAGGGGGGCCCCAGGCAAACGGTGACCGTGCCGGGTTTCGCGGCGGAGAAAGTCACGCAGCTCTTTTGGAAGAGACTGCAATCGCGAGAAGGGGTCACTGTCTCATCCCCGAGTGAGTCCGCCAGGGCCGCCGCTGCCACGGCGAACGCCGAGAAGCTGACACCGGAGGCGGGTGGGGCCATGCTGGCCAAACGGCTGAAGGCGGATGCGGCGTTGATTGGCCAAGTGCTGGTGTTCCAGGAACGTGTGGGGGGTCGCCTCGGGGCTAACCCGCCGGCGACGGTGGGGTTTGAAGTCAAGGCAGTGGCATCCGATGGGCACGTGCTGTGGGTCGGCAACTATTACGAACGGCAGCGGCCCATGACCGAAGACTTTATGGGATTCATTCAGCGGTGGGCCTTTGTCACGGCTGAAGAACTCGCTCAATACGGCGTTGATGAGGTTTTAAAAGAATTTCCATTCGGTGGACCGGCCAAGTAGTCAGACAGGAACCAGTCGTTCTATGATTGTCATTCCCGCGATTGATTTAAAAGATGGGCGCTGTGTGCGGCTTCGTCAGGGCGATATGGCGGCGGAGACGGTCTATTCGACAGACGTCCCGGCTATGGCGCGTCAATGGCAGCAGCAGGGAGCGGGACTGATCCATGTCGTCGATTTGAACGGCGCGGTCGATGGCGAGCCGAGGAACCTTCCCGAAATTCAGTCCGTCATCAAAACAGTGAGTGTGAAAGTACAGGTGGGCGGGGGGATCAGAAACATCGACACGGTGCGTCGATATTTGACCTCCGGAGTGTCGCGGGTGGTGTTGGGGACCGCTGCGTTGACGGATCGAAAGTTTTTGGAGCAGGCCTGCAAAGAATTTCCACGCCGGATTCTGCTCGGACTCGACGCACGTGACGGGAAGGTAGCGATCAAGGGGTGGACAGCGGCGTCTGAAACGAAGGCGATCGATCTGTTGAAAGAATTATCGGGCTATGAGTTGGGAGCGGTGATCTACACGGACATTGCGCGCGACGGCATGCTGGATGGACCGAATATCCCGGCCTTACGCGAAGTCGTCGAGCGATCGCCGTTTCCGGTGATCGCTTCTGGTGGGATCACGCGGGTAGAAGATCTCGGCGCCATTCGCGCTCTCGGGCCCCGAATGGAAGGGGCGATTATCGGCAAAGCTTTGTACGATGGAAAACTGGACTACGCGGACGCAATCAAGGCGCTGGGCGAACCATGTTGATGAAACGCATCATCCCTTGCCTCGATGTGAATGGCGGTCGCGTAGTGAAATGCGTGAGCTTAGTCGACTTACGCGATGCAGGCGACCCCGTTGAAGTGGCGACGATCTATGATCGCGAGGGCGCTGATGAACTTTGCTTTCTCGATATTACAGCGTCGCATGAAAACCGGAAGACGATCATCGATGTCGTTGAGCGGACAGCCGAGCGAGTGTTCATGCCGCTCACGGTTGGCGGTGGGGTGCGGACGCTCGATGATATTCGTACGCTATTGAATGCGGGGGCCGACAAAGTCAGCATCAACACGGCGGCGGTCGAACGGCCGGAGTTTGTGAAAGAAGCAGCCCAGCGATTCGGGACGCAATGTATTGTGGTCGCGATCGATGCTAAGCGCCGGGCGGCGTCGGCGGTAGACTGGGAAGTGTTCACTCACGGAGGACGGAAGCCCACCGGACTCGCTGTCGTCGAGTGGGCCAAGCGCATGGAATCCTATGGCGCGGGCGAAATTCTACTGACGAGTATGGATCAAGACGGGCAACAGACCGGGTATGATTTGGCGCTGACAGCCGCTGTCTCGGAACATGTGACCATCCCAGTGATCGCCTCGGGTGGTGTCGGCACGCTGGAGCACCTCTATGACGGATTCGTGACCGGCAAAGCCGATGCGGTGCTGGCGGCCACGATCTTTCACTACCGGACTCACACAATTCCTGAAGCCAAGGCCTTTCTTCGCCAGAAGGGAGTCGCAGTTCGATAATGGATTTTACGA
>JBKJWE010000388.1:0-5085 GCA_046717045.1 Nitrospiraceae bacterium
ATCCAGACCCTCGACTATTCGAGACGCTTGAGCAGGGCTTGCGTTCGTTGACCGTAAGTCAGGATCCCGCGTTGACGGCGCTCCTGTTCCAAATTCGCTTACTGGGATTGACGGGATTTCGTCCTCAAACCGATCATTGTGCCGCGTGTGGCAAGACGCGGCTGGTTGGAGAGCCTCAGTTCTCTCCGATTTCAGGAGGTCTTGTCTGTACGACCTGCGCCTCGCGGCAGACGGATCGCTGTCTGCCACTCTCACGCGGCAGTCTGGCGTTTCTTCAACAGGCCTTACGCTTGGCTCCTGCCGTCGTGACGCGACTCAAGGCAGCCGGTCAAGTGCGGCATGAAGTAGAAACGGCGATTGATCGGTACGTAACCGTCGTGACAGGGAAACAGCTGCCCCCGGTGGATTTCCTGTCGCAGCCCTCGTTAGGGTAACCGGGTGGTCATAGATGAAAGGGAGCGGGAAGGCATGACAGCCGCGGTCCTTGAACCCAAAGATATGGCCTGGCTCGAGAAGGGTGTGCTCGGCATCGAATGGAGCGATGGGCATAAGGCACGCTATCCTGTCCGCTATCTTCGCCAACAATGTCCCTGTGCCGCTTGCGTCGATGAATGGTCTGGCGCTAAACGGTTGCAGCCGGACGATGTGCCGCTGTTGATCATGTTGCAGGACGTCCAGCCAGTCGGACGCTATGCTCTCCAGTTTACCTGGAGCGACGGCCACGACACCGGGATTTACTCTTATACGTTGCTTCGCAAGCTCTGTCAGTGCGACATCTGTCAACCCGTGAAACCGGTGGAGCCCAAGAGTCGACGGTTGATGTGAGGAGGTCATCGCCATGGTCGCCTCAACTCGTATACCTCATACGATTCTGTCAGCATCGGTGATGATGGCTCTTCCCATGGTCGGATGGCTGGTCATGGGGGGATGCAGCAGTTTGCCCTCGTTAGAGGAACAAGAGCGCCGTATTCGAGAAAATGACTTGGTGCTTCATCAGCTCACGCCGCACGCGTTTGTCGGGGCCTGGGGGCCACCGACCTACCACCGTTTGGAGTTTATGCAATTTTTCTGGATGAAAGATGGCTCGCTCATCCCTCGGTCACGGTTGGCGAGCGGGGAGCCGCCTCGGGGATGGGAGGTCGGGATCGAGGCGGGTGACGGCCTCTTTCTAGCCTATCCAGACAAGGGCTGGCTGGTGGTGTTTTTTGAAGAGAAACTCGTCTACCGTGAGGCGTTGACAGCGACGCAACTCCATGCCTTAGGGCGCAATTGGCGGTATGAAGACAAGTTTCGGTCGAAGTTGGAAATCCCGCCCATTCAATGATGTGGCGAATCGAGTAGGCCATTCGTGAGCCAGCCTCATGCGCTGAATCTCCTCATCGCTGCGTCGGAAGCCATTCCCTATGCCAAGACAGGCGGGCTCGCGGATGTGGCTGGGGCCTTGCCGATCGAGCTTGCCAAACGCGGCCATAATGTCGTGCTTCTGTTGCCGCGCTACCAGTGCCTTTCCGACTCTGGGCGGGTGTTTCGCCCTATCGCGCACATCACAGTTCCGACACCCCGCGGGATGATCGAGGTTCCCATTGAAGAAGATGTGGTGGCGGTCGGCTTGGGTGGGCAGCAGGTGCGTGTGTGGGCGATTCGCCGAGATGTGTTGTTCGACCGACCGGGGCTCTATGGCGACCAGGAAGGCGATTATCCGGACAATCTAGAGCGGTTTGCATTTTTCTGTCGCGCGGTTATCGAGACCATAGCCTATCTCCGTACAACGCTTCACTGGAAGCCGGATCTTCTGCATCTCCATGATTGGCAGACGGCCTTGTGCGCCGTGTATCTGAAGAGCATCGAGCCGGGAGGGCTAAAAAGGCCATCTGTGCCGACAGTCCTGACCCTGCACAACGTAGGATATCAAGGGCTCTTCCCAGTTGCGCAATTTGAGGAGACGGGTCTTCCAGCCTCCTTGTTTACCTCAGAGGGACTTGAGTTTTACGGATCGGTCAATCTGCTCAAGGGAGGTCTGGTGTTCGCGGATTACCTCACAACGGTGAGTCCGACCTATGCCAAAGAAATCCTCACGCCAGAATTTGGGTTTGGACTGGAAGGGGTTCTATTGAATCGACAAGACCGACTTCAGGGAATTCTCAATGGCATCGATATTGACCGGTGGAATCCTGAAACGGATCTCCATCTCCCTGCACGATACTCCGTGGTTGACTGGATAGGGAAAAAGGTCTGTAAACAGGCGTTGCAGCGGGAATTCCAGTTGCCAGAGCGGGCGGTTCCGCTGCTTGCCGTGATCGCTCGGTTGACGTGGCAAAAAGGACTGGATCTCGTCGAAGCAATCGTTCCCAAGTTGATGACGAGAGATCTCCAGCTCGTGATACTCGGAACCGGGGATTTAGAGTATGAAGCGAAGTTCCAGGCGTTGCACGCGCAGTATCCCGGTCGCATCGGGCTTCGGATTGGATTTGACGAAGGTCTGGCCCATCGGATTGAAGGAGGAGCGGATGTCTTTGTGATGCCCTCTCGGTATGAACCCTGCGGGTTGAGTCAGCTCTACAGCCTTCGCTACGGAACGATACCGGTGGTCAGGAATACAGGAGGCTTGGCGGATACCGTCGTTCCGTTCACACCGCGTACGGTTCAGACCGGAACTGCGACGGGGTTTCATGTCGACGAAGCGACAGCGGATTCGTTGCTGACGGCCTTGGACCAGGCCTTGGCGGCGTATCATGACCGATCGATCTGGGAACCGCTCGTGACCGCGGGAATGAAGACGGATAATTCCTGGGCGAGATCTGCAGAAACCTATGAGCGTTTGTTCGGGTCGCTGTTGGGGACGTTACGAAAAAAAAAGAGTAAGAGGCGTGAAGCTAGCGAACGTTCAGTGTGACCTGAACAACCCGCGTGTCGAGATCGGAGAGCAGTGCCTTGGCTTGTGATGTGTAGTAGGCGTAGTCGGCTTGCGGGTGGTTGTTCAGTACTGCGTGGAGGAATTCCCTTGCCGCGTCGAGTTTACCTGCTTCCACTGCAATCTGTCCGGCACGGAGTGAGCAGGCAGCCCCCATCGCCTTGACGTCAACAGCCAGGCGCGCTGAAGGATTAGCCACATATTGCTCAAGCTTTCCTGGCAACGGCAGAACAAATGCATCCTGGGCTGATGAGGGGCCTGCCGCACCAGCCAGGGTCACCGCGTCGTGCCTGAGCTCATCAAGATTCGACGATGTCTGGCAGTGGGAGTACGTACTCCAAAGACCCATAAAGCTGCCGTTGTCGAGACCAACCGCCTTTGCCGGTTGACCAGTTTGGCATCCAGTCATCGCGACGAGAAGAGCAAGGAGAGTTATAGACACAATCCTCCCACTCGAATTCGTTCTTTTTGTTGCTAAAGTCGCCATGATGGAGATCTATGTGCAATCAAGAGACCAAAGTCAAAAAACGTCAAGTCATTGATTTATAATACAAAAAATAGTTTTCAATAACCACATTATGTGTTGTAGATAGCTCACTATTGCATTTATGAGACGGAAACAGTGGTGGGATTACGAGTTGAAGATGTGAACCAAGATACCTGTCCTGGTTGTAGCATTGGTCTTTCTCATGATGTGCTTAATGTGCTCTTTGACGGTTTGTTCGGTTATTTGGAGCGCGTTGGCAATCTCTTTGTTTGTCCAGCCTTTTGCGAGATGCTCAACCACAGATTGCTCTCGGTTGGTCAGCTGGAATTTTTCCTTCGCTTGATCGGTATTGAGCTGTTGTCGTCGACCAAGTTCTTCGAGGGTCACTACCAGCCTAGCGAATTGGACCCCCCCACGATCAGGAAGGCCGAATCCTCTCAAAAGCACCGGTTGGTCTGGATTCCCAGTGACCCGTTTAATTTCAAACTGCTCCCAATCTTTGGCTTCCGTGCGGACGTGGAGCGCTTTCACAATTTCAGCGCAGAGTTCAGTCAGAGCGGTTGGTAGGACGCCATGGGCGGACTTAACGCCATTGCCACCGTGTTCGGCAGCATTAATTTGCTTCGACAGCTCTGAGGCCTGTCGATTCATATGAAGAAGCTGCATGGCTGCCGACATGACGACAATTCCTGGCCCGGCACGCTGGTCAGCAAGAGTTTCTGAAGGGTCAACTGGAGTGGTTGAATCACTCATCGCCACGGGATTACCCTAGTATCAATTTAGAGCACAATGCTAGACAATCCAATCATTTCTGTTAAGGTAACTCAAGAATTCACACCGTCGCTTAGTGGAAATAGTACCTAACCCTTTTGGGGGAGTCAACACCCACCATTAGAGAAGTGGGGCCTACGTCATCGGTATTGTTCCCCTGTTACAGACTTTCTATTATTAGGCGTAAGCTTTGGCTAAGAGGTTTGGAGAGATGTTGAGGCGCGGACCTTCCGCTGGTAGTAGTTCCCGCTTCGCACTCGATGATGAATGTGCCAACGCGCGCACCTTTTCACATCCATTTTCGATAGGGGGGTACCGTGGGACAAAATGAGTGGGAATGGCCTATCATCACTAATCTCCAAAAGCATAGTGAACGGGTCGCGCTCTTGCGGCCTATTCCATTTGAGATGACGTCGCCGATCGACGATCCCGTCGCGATAACTCGCCAGGGGAAAGCTCTTTCGGTCAATATCAGTAGTGGGGGGATGCTGATTCTCATGGACCAGGCCCCTGCGATTGAGCAAGTCATGAAGGTTTATGTCCCTACTCCTACAGCTGCGGTGGAGACGCCAACGCTGGCAGAGGTTCGTTGGACGCGTCGAATACCCTTTGGGCGGGCGAATGGAAATTCTGGGACATATTTCGTCGGGCTCAAATTCATGTTTTGATCGCGGATGCCCTCATTCCCATAGCCTGGTCACCTCTATCCAATCAGTGACGGCTTTCAGGCTATTGTCGAGAGGGAGCGTGGGTAGCTTGTTTCGCCACTTCCTCGCCACTTGATCATTCGAGATAGGCTAGTGGAATAGAAAATAGGAAGAAAGATGACGGTGAAGATGGAAATGTGGTACGCGGTAAGGTCGAAGTCACGGCAGGAGCGGTCTTCCGCTAGTGCGTTGGAGAAGGCAGGTATTCT
>JBKJWE010000389.1:0-3657 GCA_046717045.1 Nitrospiraceae bacterium
GCCCGCCGGTAATACTTGGATCTCGGAAAACAACTGGTGTCAAGATGACGGCTGCACCGCTCCGTCTGGGGATCAGTCGCTGTCTCCTCGGAGACGAAGTCCGGTTTGATGGGGGACATAAGCGCGACAATTTTCTGACAGATGTCTTTGGCCGCTACGTGGAATGGGTTCCCGTCTGCCCGGAAGTCGAAGCCGGACTCGGGACTCCTCGGGAAGCGATGCGGCTGGTCGGCGATCCCCAGCATCCGCGACTCCTGACGATCAAGAGCGGGCATGATCATACCCAGGTGCTGGAGAAGATGACCACGAAGCGCCTCGTGGAGCTTGGGGATCTGGACTTATCCGGGTACGTCTTTAAGAGAGGCTCGCCGAGCTGCGGCGTCGAGCGGGTCCGTGTCTACACCGAACACGGGATGCCGAGCCGAAGCGGCACCGGAATCTTCGCGCGCGCTTTTGTGGAGCAATTCCCGCTGATTCCCGTCGAGGAGGAGGGGCGGCTCTGTGATGCTCCACTCAGAGAGAATTTTATTGAACGCGTGTTTTGTTACCGTCGATACCAGGATCTTCTACAGAACGGAGTCACGAGGCGGGCGGTGGTGCAGTTCCACACGATTCACAAGTATCTGCTCCTGGCCCACAGCCAGCAGCACTATGAGTTGCTCGGGCGGCTGGTCGGACGGACGGAGCAATACCGGCCAAAGGAGCTGGCCTTAAAGTATGGGGAGCTCTTCATGAAAGCGTTGGCCATCAAGGCGACGGTGCGCAAGCACGTGAATGTGTTGCAACACATTCTGGGCTATTTCAAGGACCGATTAGGCGCTCAGGAGAAAGCGGAGTTGTTAGGCGTGATCGGGGATTATCATCACGGGCTCACGCCCTTGATCGTCCCGCTCACGCTGATCAAGCATTACGTCCAGATCTTCGACGTCGGGTACATTCGCGATCAGATTTATCTCAATCCGCATCCGAAAGAGCTGATGTTGCGGAATCATGTGTAGACACAATGATGATGCGAAAAGGAGTTGAAGAATGGCGAAGGCAGTCAAGGGAGTGATTCTCGTTGGCCACGGCGGCATTCCCAAGGGGTGTCCGCAGGAATTGGTCACGAGGCTAAACGGCTGGAGGCCCAGCGGCGTGCTGCGAAGGAGCCTGCGTCGCAAGAGGAGCGTGAACTGGATGAGAAGATCCGCCGATGGCCCAGGACGCGGGAGACCGATCCTTATCAAGGGGGGCTCGAAGCGGTGGCGTCGCAGTTGCGCTCCCAGCTGGATGGCGACTTCTTCGCCGTGGCCTACCACGAGTTTTGCGCCCCGACGTTGGAGGAATCGGTCGAGGATCTCATCAGGAAAGGCGCCACCCACATCACCGTGACCACGATGATGTTTACGCCGGGCGGGTCGCACTCGGAGGTTGAGATTCCCGAAATCCTCGATCGTTTGCGTCCGCTGTACCCCGAGGTCGAACTGCGTTATGCCTGGCCGTTCGATCTCTCGACGGTGGCCACACTGTTGCGTGATCAGGTCGCGCGGTTCTCATAATGGGCAAAAGGGACACCATGCTATCGAAGAAGCCACGGTCTCTAACACGTGGGAGATCACATTATGATCGAATGGGTTTCATACAGCGATTACAAAATTAAAGTATGCTCCCAAAGCCTCACGGATACCGCTGGTTGCCTCTGGCCCTCATTTGGAAATCCGATGGAAACCAAGAACTGCTCAACACACTGTAGGGTGATTCAAGTGAAATCTACAAGAGTTGCAAAGAGGCCGATAGCGTTGCCCTCAGGAAGGCAAAGCGTTGGATCGACCAGAATCGTTAATCCAACCGAGGAGGTTGTCCTATATCGGACACGCATTTTGTAACTGACTGCAAATCCTTGTCACTCATCGGGGGTCTCCGATGAATGATCTAGTTGATTTTCTTCCACAGTGGTAGTGCTATTAAGGCGAGGGCCTTGGTTTTCCTCTGGGAGGCGAGGCGGCTGATGGGCGATCAGCAGACCATTTGCCGCGTCTCGCACACAACCTCGCTTCGGATTTCACGATTCACCGAGCCGACGTCCGTCAGCCTTCTCCGTGTCGGCAGGGTGTAGGCAACCGTAACAATTTAGGAGCGCTTGGAGCGGGGCAGGGCGGGGGCGTTTGGCGCTGGTCCATCGAGCGTCCGTCCCGTTTGCGCGAGCAGCTGTTCGACCCGGATCTGAGGCGAGTCTTGGGACGTGCGCCCCGCATCGCTCGTACTCCGGCGCACGGCGTCCTGCACGAAGGCTTCCAGATCGGGCACCGCATAGCGCACGCATCGGCCGAGTTTATGGTACCGCGGTCCGCCCCCGCGGCTCCGCCAGCCCTGCAGGCATTTGACGGACACGTGTAACAGCGCCGCGGCCTGTTGTTCTGTGAGCAGTTCAGTCACCGAGTTTCCCTCTCGTCCAGCCAACCTCCCGGACGGGCTCCCTATCGGCTGCGCCCATTTTTCACGAGGCCCGAGTCTAGCATAATCTAATTGATATCAGCAACATTTAGTATTATAATGATTATATTGGCGGTCGCAGTCAATTAAAGCCTTTTATCGACTCGAGGAGGCCCGATGGTCCGCAAGACTCGGAGACCCTATAGATCGCAAGAGGTACGGTTGAGAGGGCCGACCCCGGTTGCCGAACGGCTCCGGTGGCTCGTGGACTTCGCGCAGCAACCCTCCCGTCCGATGACTGTCCATTCGGCACGTAAGCTGATTGAAAGGCTCGGAATGTCTTTGCGAGAGGTGATTCTCCGCCGGGAGGCGAACGGGGAGATCATTGATCTCCGTCATTCGAACCTCGCGGATCTTCCATTCCGGGGTGAGGACGATCAGAAATCGCTAGCCGAAAAGTTGGCACTGGTCAGGGTCACGATCCTGACGCTATTGACCCAGCACCTGGCCAGTGACGAGCAACGGCCAGAGGCGCGCATCACGCTGCATCTCACAGCCAACGAAGACTGCGCCATCTCGCGGGAGCTTGAGACCTGTGATGCGCGCGACGCCGCGGCCTATGTGATGCTGCTGGAAATTGGTGAATACGGCCATCGTGTACGGCGCTGCGCAGCGCACAAATGTGACCGTATATTCGTGCGGCAACGGCGTCAGCGCTATTGCTCAGTCAGCTGTCGCAATCGGGCCACGTTCCGGCGTTGGTATCGGCGCCAGCACCGGAAGATAAGGCGGGAGCCCAAACGCAACGGAGCAAAACATCCCCGTTTGCTGCACACACGGCGGAAGGTGCGGAATCGTCGCGTGGTCGCACGAGCATGAACGTTTGGTCCATCGTATGAAAAGGAATGGGATGATCGCCTGGTCGAGGGGTCCTCAGGAGATGCGCATCGTCAAGTTCGATGGTGAAGAAGGGTGGGAAAGATCGGTCCGTTTCCCACTTTCCCAGGAGACTTCCGCGTCCAGTCCCGCGCGAGTCCCAGGCGCCGCCACGCGCGAGACATGAAAGATGAACGGAAGGAGTTATTCCATGGATCCAATTGATTCTGCAATCCTGGAGAGCTGTGTCGAGGATTTTCGTCCACTCAAGTCCCTACTCACGAGGATTCCGAAAGGAACGCTGTATCGACATGCCAAGCGCCTGACTCACATGGGATGGCTCGAGCGGGACGGACGACTGTATCAGGC
>JBKJWE010000390.1:0-3207 GCA_046717045.1 Nitrospiraceae bacterium
AGGGTACTATTGGCCGGCATGGAAGCATAGCGGAGAGGCGAGTGAACACTGTCAGCGTATTTCAACCTTGCCGTGGCGGCAAGCCGGCCTGAACTCCTTCCACGTCGCTCCAGAGCGAGCAATTGTGACCAGACGCGCAGTGTTCCTGCAGGCATATTTGTTCGTGTTCGATGGCCCGTTCCTTCGCTAAAAAGATTCGTGATGAGTACCCATATCCATGTCAGCGGATTATCTTACTTTTGCACCGGTGACACGCTCCGTCAGGCCTTCACCCCGTTTGGAACGGTAGCGCTCGCGCAAGTTCTGAGGGATGAGTGTGGTCATTCTCCCGGTCTGGGGATTGTGCACATGGGCTGTCCCGAGGCCGTCGAGCGAATCTTCAATGCGCACCAGCGCTTTGAAATAGCGGGTTCTCGGGTGGATCTCTGGGAGCCTGTAGATCCGGCGAAGTCCCAACGTGAGGGGAGGGTGGCCTGTGAGATGCGGAATACCCGAGCCGCACAGACGGGCCAAGACAGAGGATAGGAGACGAGCCCTGAGACGATCCACCCCGTGGGATCCTGGAATTATACGTTATGACCGTTCTCGCCGCGAAAGCTACAGAAGACGTGAATCCTACCCCCCAGGGTCTGCCATACGATTCAGCCGCTGAAAGACTTCCCCTCGATAGCACGTCCTTGCCGGACTCCGCTTCTCTCGCCGAGCGCGTGTGGACAAACGTGCAAAGCCCCGCACTGGCCGTCGTGACGGCTGTTGTTGTGGTCTTTGCGTTGCAGTGGGCCGCAAAGTTCTTCATACCGCTTCTCTTCGCAGTCATTATCGCCTACACCCTCAATCCACTCGTGGTGGGGCTGGAACGAATGAAGATCCCTCGGCTGCTGGGTGCCAGCATCGTGATGCTGGTCGTCTTGGGCGGGAGCGTGTTTGCAACGATCTCACTCGCCGGTCAGGTACAGTCGATTCTCGATCAGTTGCCGGCAGCGGCAAGTAAATTATCCGGAGCGCTCCGCAGCATGCGGAAGGGGCAGCCCAACACCATTCAGAAAGTGCAGGCTGCGGCGCGCGAGATCGAGCAGGCAACCAGCCAGGCAGCGGACCTCCACCCGACACCCGCGCAGCCAACTGCCCAGATCGTCGTTGCCCAGCCTACGTTCAAATTGGGTGACTTCCTGATGGCGGGTTCCATGGGGTTGTTGGGATTCATCAGTGAATCGACCATGGTGCTTATCTTGGTGTTCTTTTTGTTACTGAGCGGAGATACGTTCAAACAGAAGCTCGTGCGTCTAACGGGCCCCTCGTTGTCGGATAAGAAAATCACGGTGCACATCTTGGACGACATTCACGCGTCCATCCAGCACTATATGTCTACGCTGCTGGCGGCCAACGTGCTTCTGACACTCCTGACCTGGGTTGCGTTTCGCTGGATCGGCCTGGACAATGCCGGCGGATGGGCGATTGCAGCCGGTGTCCTGCACGTCATCCCCTATGTGGGGCCCGCAATGATTGCGGTCGCGACGGGAATGGCGGGCTTCATGCAATTCGAGTCGTTCTGGATGGCGCTGCTGGTGTCGGGCGCCTCATTGGCGATCGCCACTTTCGTGGGCGTCTTTGTCGTCACCTGGATGACGTGCAGGATTTCGAAAATGAATGCGGTGGCGATATTAATCGCGTTGCTTTTCTGGGGATGGCTATGGGGAGTCTGGGGGTTGCTGCTCGCTATTCCCATTATTGGCATAGTGAAGGTGGTCTCACAACGTATAGAAGCACTCCAGCCATTGGATGAGCTGTTGAGCGAATGAAGGGACCCAGGTCATGAAATCGTGTCGTCTGAGAATGCTTTGGGATCGCTGTGAGACCTGCGCCAGCCTGTGCGTGCCGGTCATCATGATGGTGATGGTTGCGCTCATGTCCTCAATCGCAGATGCCGCTCCTGTTGCGGTGCGATTTGCCGAAGGGGTGACCCATGGTTTTCTTCTTGTGCGTTCGCTTGCAGGGGAGACCATCGGCCAGGGTGAGATGACCCAAGTGGTCAAAGAGGGAGATCTCGTCGAAAACCGGTTGGTCTTTCGTTTTAAGGACGGATCTCTGCATGATGAGCGAGTAGCCTTCTCGCAGCAACGTGTATTTACGCTTATCAGCTATCGCCTGGTTCAACGTGGACCGTCGTTTCCCGAGCAACTGGACGTATCCATCGACCGAGGCACATCGGAATTCACGGTGCGATCCAAAACGGGAGAGCAGGAGAAAGAGGAAGTGGTAACGGGGCAAGTTGATTTGCCGAAGGATGTCTACAACGGGATGCTGATTACCGTGTCGAAGAATCTTCAGAAAGGCGCCGACGAAACGGTAAGCATCCATACGTTCCTGCCGTCGCCACAAGTCATCAAAGTGCAGATACTTGCCGTCGATGAGCAACCCGTTCATATCGGCGACCTGTCGAGTAAAGCAACGCAGTACATGTTTAAACCGCAGATCGGCATGATTCGAGAGCTGCTCGGCAAGGTCACCGGCAAGCTCCCGGCCCATTTTCACTATGACTGTTGGATCATGGTCGATGAGGCGCCGAGTTTTGTCAAATTCGAAGGGCCATTGCAACTCATGGCGCCTGTCGTGCGAATCGAACTCGTGAGCCCCCGATTGCCTGCGAAGCCCGAAGACGAGAAGATTTCGTCAAAATAACATCGGCTCTCGTTTCCTTCCGGTTCACAACTCTCGTCGTGCACGACTCCTTTCCCTTCCTACTGCGAGGCCGAGGAGCGGCGTCCTGCAACCTGTCAGGGCAATTGTTCCGCCTGAGCAATTTTGACCAGACCGCTGCAGGTGCTTTCCCCATAATGGCGCATAGACGCTTAGTCGTCTCTAGTTCAGTCAACTCACACATCCGACGAAGGAGGAATTGTATGAAGAAGGAAATCACCTCGGTTGGATTGGCGCTCCTGCTCGGCGCAACCGTCACCCCGGCTTGGGCGCTGTTCGAATCCGATAGAACGCTGAGTGAAAAGGCTACCGTCAGCATGGTGGACGCGATTAAAACCGCCGAGAAGGCGAAGCCCGGTAAAACTGTTGAAGTCAATATGGGGAAAGCTGACGGCCGCGTCGTCTACAAGATTGAGATTGTGGATGGGAGTAACACCCATAAAGTCTATGTGGATGCCGTGACCGGCAAGATACACGAAATCAAATAGCTGCAAGCGCTGCGGGCACGAG
>JBKJWE010000391.1:0-7792 GCA_046717045.1 Nitrospiraceae bacterium
CGGCAATTAAATACGCAACCGGACGACGAAAGTGCGCCATCGCCCGAGCCTGGGTTACAGGCACGGCGGGCGACATCTCCATCAACGACAAGCCACTGGAACAGGCGTTTCCACGATTAACCTTGCGGCAGATCATTCAGCTTCCGTTGGAACTCGCAGGCGTGACCGGCAAGTACTCCATCAAGGCCACGGTGCAGGGAGGCGGGCCGACCGGACAAGCCGGCGCTATTCGGCACGCCATTGCCAGAGCCTTAGTGGCCCTGAGCCAACCGTTGCGCGCACCGCTGAAAAAAGAAGGCCTCCTGACCCGCGACTCGCGCGTCAAGGAACGGAAGAAGTACGGCCAAAAGGGTGCGAGAAAGCGGTTCCAATACTCAAAGCGATAAACATCGGAGCCAGAGTAAGAAAAAGGGAAGGCTCCTGGCCTTCCCTTTTTTATGTCTGCGACAGACGATCGGACGAGCGCGATGAAGAAAATACGAGTCGCAATCGCAGGAGCCAGTGGATATGCGGGCGCTGAGTTACTCCGCCTGGCCGCGCTTCACCCGCACTTCGAGCTTGCAGCCGTCACGTCAGAGAAGTCTTCGGGAATGCCGGTAGCCTCTGTCTTCCCCAGTCTGTCCGGTCTCGTCTCGCTCTCGTTTCAAGCGCTCGCGCCTGAAACGATCGCGGCACAGGCCGACGCCGTCTTCTTGGCGCTCCCCCACACGAAGTCACTGACGCCGGTCGCCGCCTGTATGCAGACCGGAACCCCGGTCGTCGATCTGAGCGCCGATTACCGACTCAAAGATCCCGCCGCCTATGCCCAGTGGTATCAGACCACGCATACTCACACCGAGTTGCTCAAGGATGCGGTCTATGGATTGCCGGAACTCCATCGCACCGCCATTGCCAAGGCCAAATTGGTCGCGTCCCCCGGCTGCTACCCGACCGCCGCGATTCTTCAACTCGCACCGCTGTTTGCCAAAGGGCTCGTGCAACCGGACAGCGTCGTCATCGACGCCAAATCTGGAATTTCAGGAGCGGGACGAAGTCCCGCCCTTCCCTATCATTTTCCGGAAGCCCACGAATCGCTTGAGCCCTACAAAATCGGCCAGCATCGGCACATTCCTGAAATCGAACAGGAGCTGGCGGGCCTCCAATCGAGAACCGGCAACACCAAGCCCGTCACCGTCGCGTTCACACCGCATCTCGTGCCGATGAACCGAGGGATTCTGAGCACCGCCTATTGCAAGCTGACTCGGACTATGAATGTACCCGACCTACGAGCCTTGTATCGGGATTTCTATCGTGGAGAACGGTTCGTCCGCCTGTGTGAGGATACCGTGCCGAATCCCCGCTACATCAAAGGATCCAACTATTGCGATCTCGGCGTCTATGCCGATCCGCGAGCCGGTTGGGTCGTGACAGTCGCTGCTGTCGATAATTTGGTCAAGGGTGCGGCGGGTCAAGCAATTCAAGCCATGAATCTGATGCTGGGTCTTCCTGAAGAGACCGGACTGACCGCGCCCGCCGCCTATCCATGAGCACGCGAGCCTCGACATCGTCCCAGCGATGCGGCATCACCGCCCCACAGGGATTTCTCGCAGCGGGCATCCATTGCGGAATTAAGAAGCCCGGCATCCTCGATCTCGCACTGGTCGTCTCGGAACGCAGCGGCCCCATCGCAGGCGTCTTCACGAAAAACCAAGTGGTGGCCGCGCCGGTGATCCTCGATCGACTCCACCTGCGCAAGGGCATCGGCCGGGCGCTGCTTATCAACAGCGGCAACGCCAACGCCTGCACCGGTGCCCAAGGGATGGCAGCAGCTAAAAAAACGGCCGCCCTCGTCGCTCGGCACTTCAGCATTCCGTCGTACCAAGTTTTCATCGGATCGACCGGTGTGATTGGTCGCGCCCTGCCGGTCGATCGAATCGTGAAGGGCCTGCCCACCCTCCTCGGCCGACTCCGTCCAAACGGTGGTTCCGATGCCGCACGCGCCATCATGACGACCGATCTGAAACCGAAGGCGGTGGCGGTACAAGATACGATCGACGGTCGGCTCATCACGATCGGCGGCATGGCCAAGGGATCCGGTATGATCCATCCCAACATGGCCACGATGCTCGGCTATTTGACGACAGACGCCTCCATCACAAAGGCCGCCCTTCAACAGGCGCTTACACTGGCCGTCAACGACTCATTCAACTGTATCTCCGTCGATGGCGATACCAGCACCAACGATACGGTGCTCTGTTTGGCCAATGGGATGGCCCAGAACCAGACGATCAGGGAGGGGACAGCAGGATTCCACCGCTTTGTCGAATTGCTCATCGAAGCCTGCCAATCCATGGCCCTCGCGATTTGCCGAGATGGCGAAGGCGTGACGAAAGTCGTGAAGATTCATGTCGCGGGTGCACAGACCATGGCACGAGCACGACAGGTGGCACAAACCGTCGCGACCTCGAATTTGGTCAAGACCGCCCTCTTTGGCGAAGATGCCAATTGGGGCCGTGTGATGGCCGCCATTGGACGGTCCGGTGTCCCCATTGATCCCGCTCGCGTGACCGTATCGTTCGGTGGGGTTCCTATGGTTCGCCAGGGGGTGGGGCTCGGCCTCGCCGCGGAACGCCGCATCGCCGCAGTCTTTCGGCAGAAGGAATTCACGATCGAAGTCGGCCTGGGACAAGGACGCCACCAGGCCCAAGTCTGGACAACGGACCTGTCCTTCGAATATGTGCGAATCAACGCAAGCTATCGATCCTAGGCATGAATTTCCTGTCGGCAGCTTGCCAAATCAGCAGTCACTGTGCTAGCGTGCCAAGGCTTTACGGCTGAATAGCCAGCTTCTGTTGCGCATAATCCAGTGCGCGATGGATTGTATTGTTGAAATTCACATCGGCGTCACGGACGCCGCTTGGCTTGAGAATAAGGGGGCCAGTCCCCCCTCGCCTGCTAGACAGGCGCTCTGCAGGCCTTGAGGGGAGGTGAAGGCATGGGTGTAGTGGCAATCAAGGAATTGTTGGAAGCCGGTGTCCATTTCGGGCACCAAACCAACCGATGGAACCCCAAGATGAAGAAATTCCTCTTCGGGGAGCGCAACGGCATTTACATTATCGACCTTCAGCAAACGCTGACGCGGATGGAACAGGCCTATGCCTTCGTCCGGGACACCGTCGCCTCAGGCCAACCGGTTCTCTTTGTCGGAACCAAGCGCCAAGCGGCCGAGATCCTCGAAGAAGAGGCCCTACGCGCCAACATGTTTTTCGTCAACCAGCGTTGGCTGGGCGGCATGCTCACCAACTTCCAGACCATCCGGAAGAGCATCGACAAGATGAAGAAGATGGAAAGCAAGCTGGCCGATCCCAGCCAATATGGCCTCAAGAAAAAAGAAATCACGAAGATGCAGAAAGATATCATCAAGCTTCAGAAGTATTTGACCGGCATCAAGAACATGCGCGGCCTGCCGGGCGCCGTCTTCATTCTCGATACGAGGATCGAACACATCGCAGTCCAGGAAGCGGCGCGGTTAGAGATCCCGGTCATCGCGATCATCGATTCGAACTGCGATCCGGATCATATTACTTATCCGATTCCCGGGAACGACGACGCAATCCGTTCGATCAAGCTCATTACGTCGAAAATTGCCGACGCCTGTATCGAAGGGGCCCATTTGCGGACTCAGCGTGAGGAAGCCGACTTCCCGGCCTCTCCTGCAAGCGGCCTCGACAAGACTGCGCCCATGAGCCTCGCCAGCGCGCCGGCCTCCTAGCGTCCGGTTCCACGCGAGTTCACTGATCGATGGACCGTTTTACCGAAAGAGGGATGTGGACGTATGGCTGGATCAAGTCAACTGGTGAAAGAACTGAGAGAGATAACCGGCGCCGGCATCCTCGACTGTCAGAAAGCGCTGACCGAAAACGGCGACAGCATCGACAAGGCCATCGATTACCTTCGGCAGAAAGGCCTGGCGGCGGCCCAGAAGAAAGCCGGACGAGAGACCAATCAAGGGCTCATCCACGCCTACATCCATATGGGCGGGAAAATCGGCGTCTTGATCGAGGTGAATTGCGAAACGGATTTTGTCGCGCGCAACGAGGAATTCAAATCCTTCGTCAACGACCTCGCCTTACAGGTCGCAGCCGCCAAGCCGACCTACGTGAAGCGAGAGGATATTCCGGCCTCTGTCGTGGACAAAGAACGTTCGATTTATGAAGCACAAGCCAAGGAAATGGGCAAGCCGCCGGCAGCGTGGCCGAAGATCGTCGAAGGCAAGCTGGAAAAATTTTATCAAGAAAGCTGCCTGACCGAGCAAGCATTCATCAAGGAACCCGCCGTCACCATCAAGGAACTGGTCTCGCAGAAGATCGCCAAGATCGGTGAGAACATGAACATCCGGCGGTTCACCCGCTTTCAATTAGGCGAAGTATGAGCGTGGCCCCCTATCGGCGCATCCTCCTGAAAGTCAGTGGAGAGATGTTGGCCGGTGAGCAGGGAAATGGCATTCAACCCTCCATTCTCGAAGGCCTCGCCGCGGAGATCGCCTCCGTCGTGGCCCTCGATATCGAAGTGGCCGTCGTCATCGGCGGTGGCAATATCTTCCGTGGCATCGCCGCCAGTGCCTCAGGCATGGAGCGCGCCTCCGCCGACTATATGGGGATGCTCGCGACTGTTCTCAATGCCTTGGCCCTCCAAAACGCCCTCGAACGCACCGGCGTGATGACCCGAGTCCAGTCTGCCATCGAAATGCGCCAACTGGCCGAAGGCTATATCCGCCGTAGGGCCATTCGCCACCTCGAAAAGAAACGCGTCGTCATTTTCGCCGGCGGCACCGGAAACCCCTACTTTTCGACCGATACAGCCGCTGCTCTCCGCGCCATGGAAATCGGCGCCCAAGTGATCATGAAAGGCACAAAGGTCGACGGCATCTACGACGCCGACCCGGTGAAGAATCCTTCGGCTAAAAAATACCGAGACATCTCTTTCTTGGCGATCCTGAATCAGAATTTGAAGGTGATGGATGCCACCGCCATCAGCCTCTGCATGGACAACAACCTGCCGTTGATCGTTTTCAATCTGAAGGAACAGGGTAACTTCAAACGTGTGGCCATGGGCGAAACCATCGGCACGGTTGTCACCCCAAGCCGAGGCTGACAAGCCAGGAGTCTTCTATGTCGAATCCTTCCGCTATTCGCCAAAAATTGACGGAGAAAATGGAGGGCGCGCTCGAGCATCTCAAACGGGATCTGGCGGGGCTTCGCACTGGACGAGCCTCCGTGGCGTTGTTTGACGGCGTACGCGTCGACTACTACGGCACCATGACTCCCCTGAAACAGGTCTCGAACATTTCGACCCCGGAAGCGCGCCTGATTACGATTCAGCCATGGGAGCCGAGCATGATCAAGGAAATCGAAAAGGCCCTGGCCACCTCAGGCCTCGGTGTCACCCCCTCGAACGACGGCAAGATGATCAGAGTTCCCTTGCCCCCGCTCACCGAAGAGCGCCGGAAGGAACTGAGCAAAATCTGCAAAAAGCATGGCGAAGACACGAAAGTTCACGTGCGGGGATTCCGACGAGATGCCAACGAAGAGTTGAAGAAACTCCAAAAAGATGCGAAATTGACGGAGGACGATCTGCGGAAATCCGAAGCCGACGTCCAGAAACACACGGATCAATACATTCAGAAAATCGACGACGTGATCAAGAAGAAAGAACAAGAAATCCTCGAAGTGTAATCCTCCACTGCGAGAGGACGCCCGTCCCAGCGTGCCAACCACATCGACGTTCTCCCCAACCTGCGCCACGATTGATCTGTCAGCTCTCGCGTATAATCTGTCCACAATCCGGCAGTGCCTCACTCCCCGCTGTGAGGTGATGGCTGTCGTCAAGGCCAACGCCTACGGTCACGGTGCGGTGGACATCACCCGCGCGCTGCTGCGCCATGGAGTATCGCGTGTGGCCGTCGTCTCGATCGAAGAAGGGATCGCGCTCCGCCAGGCCGGCATCAAGGCCCCGATCGTCGTCCTCGGCCCGCTCTTCCCGGAACAGATTGGGGACCTTTTCGCCCATCAACTGATCCCGGTCATCAGCGACCTCGGCATCCTCGCCCCCCTATCCAACGCCGTCGGTCGCCTGAACAACGCTTATCCCATTCATATCAAGGTGGACACCGGCATGGGCCGGCTTGGCCTGCCGGCTACCGAGGCTGAATCTTGGCTCGGCAATCCTCTGTTGAAAAACCTGCTTCAGATCGAAGGTGTCATGACGCACTTGGCCGACACCGACGGCCCAGACACGGAACATACCGAACGGCAACTCCGTTCATTCCGTCGCGTCCTGAGCCTCATCGAACAGCGAGGCTGGCGTGTGCCCCTCGTCCACGCGACCAACAGCGCCGGCCTGATTCGATTCCCGCAATCTCACTTTTCTCTGGTTCGACCCGGTATTACGCTGTACGGGTACCATACCCTGCCGAGTACCATCGTCGCTCCCGCATTCAAACCTGTCCTCTCGCTTCGTAGCACAATTGCCCAAATAAAAATCATCGAACCAGGCGACACCGTCAGCTACAAGGGTACCTTCGTCGCAGGCCGCCGCTCACGCATTGCCGTCCTTCCCCTAGGCTATGCCGATGGGTACAGCCGCCGGCTCTCGAACCGAGGAATGGTGCTCATCCAGGGCCGCCGGGCTCCCGTCGTCGGACTCGTCTGTATGGATATGGTCATGATCGACGTCACGGACGTGCCATCGGCCCAGGTGGGCGATGAAGCCATGCTGATTGGGCGTCAAGGAGCGGAAGCCATCTGGGCCGACGAAGTGGCGGGTTGGATGGACACGATCCCTTACGAAGTCCTCTGCGCCATTGGTCCACGCGTCCCGCGGGTCTATCACGAAGCCTAACAGGATGCTGAAAAAGGCGCTCTTCTCACCCGCCCAACCCTGGTGCGCCGGGACGCACTCTTCACCAGGCTTTGTTCTCGCGTCGCGACTTTGCTCGCTGCGGCCTTGCCTGCGGAACGGCGCGTCTCGGGTGATCGATTGCAAAGCAATCGGTGGGCCGGGTGGGTGGAAAACATTCGCCGGGGTGGGTGGGTGAGAACAGCGGCCTTTTTGACCATCCTGCGGGCGGCGCTGATGGCCTTCGAGACGGCGAGAACCACTTGATTTCATCGCCTAGAATATTCTTCCCCGCAGCCTGCTAGGCGAATCTCTCGCCCCAGCCAACCAGACATTCCGCTACATTAGTAGATCATGCGAATGGACAGCCCACCCGTGTGGTAGGTACTGGCATAGACACCGTTCACAGGCGCCCGCAGGCCCGTGTTCCCGCTGATCGTGCGTTGTTCGTACAGGCCGGCCTGATAGGATAGATCGATCCCGATCGCTTTGGGCTTCAAGACGCCGATCCCAAGATTGCCACACTGGGTCAGCCCAAAGAACGATCCGTTTTCCTTGCACAAGAATCCCACCCCCGTCGAGAGGATATGCAGGTCTGCCGAAGGAATGCCGGGATTGAATGTCAAATCCGGCATCTGATTCTGCTGGTTCGTATAGCCTCCTCGCACCGCGACTTCCCATCCAGGCAGGGATTCAAGACTCAGCCACTTGTACTCGGTTCCAACCATAACGCTGTAGGTACTCCGCCATTCCTGCGGCTGCGCGATCGTCGTACCGTTGGCCAAATGCACGTCGAGGTTCCGAACTGATTTCCACCCGACATAGTCCACGTCCACTTCGATTTTCCACTCGCGTGTACTCGTTCGGACCGGCCACAATGCAATCGTTTTTTTCATGACCTGCGGCAGCACCAACG
>JBKJWE010000392.1:0-6119 GCA_046717045.1 Nitrospiraceae bacterium
GAGACCGGCGAGCTGTTTTCCATCTTCTGTGCGGAAAGCGAGATGAAGGGCCGGACCATTCTCTTGTACGGCGACATCATCTTTGACAATACGATCCTCGAAAAGCTGCTCAAGAGCCCGGCCGATATTTCCTTGGTCGTGGATCTCGCTTGGCACGATCAGCAGCAGCGCGGCGCGCAGCCGACCCATCTCAACCCCGACCTGGTGAGCCTAGCCGAACCTCCCGGCAGGAGCTATCTCTCGCGCTTCGTGATGCCGGAGGGCGAACACCGTATTGTGAATATCGGCCAACAGCTTTCGCCCGAACAGGCCCACGGCGAATTCATCGGCATGGCCATGTTCTCCGAAAATGGCATCAAGGCCTTCCGCAACTGTTACCGCGCCTCTCTCGATAAGTACAAATCCGCCGGATTCCATGAAGCCGGCACGCTGGTCAAGGCTGGGTTTACCGACCTCGTTCAGGAACTCATCGATCAGGGCCACCGGGTCGATGCCGTACCGATCTTCAAAGGCTGGATGGAAGTCGACTCCTTCGAGGAGTACCAGAAGGCCTGGGCTAAGACCCGGTAGTAGCGGTAGACTGGCGCTTTCTTCACGCTCCCTCTCTTCTCAGTCCCCGGTCCGGGCGACCTTCTTTTCACCTGAAAACCAGCGGGAAAGGCCGTTTTTAGGCCATTTCCCCTCTTCTGGTGGGCTCGGTACCCCTCTCCTTAGGAATGGTCCAAATTTCAAGATGCGGTAGTCTCAAGTTGTCGCGGGCGGGATTCACAGAGCCTGCGTGAGGGAAGGAGAGAGGGGAGAATCGAACTATGAGACACAGAATCCCGAATCCCATCACAGCCCCTGTCCATAAATCTTTTGCCACCCTGGACCGCCGCTATGCCGAGCGTGTACCCACTGGTGGACGGGTCGCCTACGAGGGAACCGAGGGGGCGCGCATCGTTAAGAAAGAGGGCGCCATCATAGATCTCTCGAAAACTGGGTGCAAAATTCAGGGCTTCAGCCCGCCGGCTCCTGGCAGTACCGTCACTCTGCAACTCCATCTCGATGACGATAAGGCGCCACTGTGCTTGACTCATGCCAGCGTGTCCTGGGTAGCCGGCTCCTTGTTCGCCGTCCGATTCCCCAAACTCAGTCCGGACGAACGCAAGCGCTTACAAGGGGTCATCTGGAAAAATGTGACCGTGACCGCGTTGAACCACCGCCAGACGGCATTCCGAATCGTCTAAGGCCTGATTTGGCCAAGGAGGCACGCATGAGAGCAGCGCCTTTGGAACCGGTCTCCAGTACGTCATCCCCCAGTGCGCAACAGAACCGACGGGGCATCCACCGGACCTCAGCGCTCCTTTCCCTGGTGTATTCCGGGATGGACGGAGGACAGATGCTGATCGGCGACGGGACGGTCACCAACCTCTCAGAACGCGGCATCGGGATACGTGGCAATCGACTCGTGAAACCAGGGATGGACCTCTCGCTGTTCCTCAATGTTCCCGACAGCGAGGAACCTGTCTGCATCGTCCATTCCCGCGTCCTGTGGGTCTCCGGGCGTCGATTCGGTGTTGAGCTGCTCAAGATTAATCGGGAAGAAAATAATCAGCTGCGGTTTTTCTTGTTGGGAGAAGCCGCGTGATCGTCCATCGGTCTTGCCCAACCATGGTCTGTTCGAACCCAGGAGGTGTCATCATGAAACAGCTGAGGGTGAGCCACAGGAAGGACCTACCGGGGACCGCGCATTTCCTGAATCGTCGAGACGTTGGACGCGTCCCCACCGAGTTTAACTTGATGTACTCCGGACAGCACGAGAACGGCGACCTCCTGATGGGCGATGGCCGCGTCGTCGATCTCTCGAAAAATGGCCTGGGCATCAGGGGAACCGATCCAGTCGCTCGTGGCATGGAGCTGACGTTGTTCCTGTATCTGCCGGACGGACAGGACCCGCTCTTTGTCATGGAAGCGCACGTCGCCTGGGTAAAGGGACACCGTTTCGGCATTGAGCTACTGAAGATGAACCTGCGGGAGCGTAATCGGCTCCATTACTTCTTGCGGTCGAACAGCGTTTGGTAAACCGCTGTGGTCTGATAGCGGGGCATGGGAAGCCGTGCGAGCCGTCTTCCTGTCATGTCCTGCTCTGCTTCATTGGCCACTCTTCCACTTGAACCTCCACATCCCTAGCGGGCTCTCCCTCAACCACCCCTGCCAGTTTTGTTGTGATTCCACCTCTGAGCATGGTAACTTCTAGGTGAGTAATCACTCACTTGCTGGGATTTTCATGAGCGTACCGCGCACCGCCACGACAAGCCGGATCACCAGCCAAGAGCGTCAAGCCAGCCTCATTGCGGCCGCGGCCTCTCTCTTCGCTGCTAAAGGATTTAATGGGACAACGACCAAGGAAATCGCCAAATCCGCCGGTGTCAGCGAAGCCCTCGTCTTCAAGTATTTCCCGACCAAGCGAGCGCTTTACGCTGCCATTCTGGCAGAGAAAGTCACCGTCAGCGCCCTCTTGGGGGCGGTGGACGAAGCGGCCAAGAAACGAGACGATCATCGCGTCTTCAGTTTGATCGCGAGCTATCGGATTCGCCCCGGTGTGGACCCGACGCTCCTGCGGCTGCTCCTCTTTAGCGCCCTAGAAGGGGACGAGCTCTCGGACATGTTCTTCGGCAAGCACCACAAGATCTTTTATGAACATGTGGCCGCCTACGTTCGCACCAGAATCGACGAAGGGGCGTTCCGCGACGTCGACCCGTTGCTGGCTGCCCGCGCATTTATCGGCATGGTCGTCCACCATCGCCTGCTGCACGAGATTTTCGGCGTCCCGATGCACCGATCGCATGAAGACACCGTCGAGACCTACGTTGAATTGTTCCTACATGGGCTGACGCAACCCACCCCGACTCGAACAAGGAGTACTGGCAGGGCATCATGAAATCCCTCAGACAACATCCGATCGTCACACTAGGGGTGATCATCTTCTTTGCCGTCACCGCTCTCGTTGTGTTCCGACTCAGCAGCGGAGCCAAGACCGCCGGCAAGAAAGCCCAGATCATCACGGTGGGCACAGTCGCGCCCCTCAGGCAAGATCTCGAAGTCCGGCTGCCTTATACCGCCGATATTACGCCCAATCAGTCAGTAAACCTGTATTCCCGGGTCGATGGGTATATCGCCAAGCTCCATGTGGATAAAGGGGATTGGGTGAAAGCCAACCAGTTGCTCGTTGAAATCGACCATACGGATTATGTGCATGCCGTCAATCAAGCCAAGGCGAATCTCGCCGCCGCCAAGGCCAGAGTGGCCCAGCAGGACGCGGCTGTCCGCAATGCCAAGCTCACACTGGACCGCATGCAGGCGCTCATCAAGGACCAGTTTGTGTCTCAACAAGACCTGGATACCGCCGAAGTAAATTACGAGGCCGCCAAGGCGGCGTGGGACTCCCTGCACGCGCAGGTCAAGCAGATGGAAGTCGCTCAGGCGCAGGCAGAAACCAACTTGGCCTATTCTTATATCCGCGCGCCTTTCTCCGGCTACGTCGCCGAACGAAACCTGGACCCCGGCGCCTACGTCACCAACGCCACCACCGGCACCTCCACGACTTCGCGCGGCATCCTGAACCTCCATGATATCGAGACAGTCCGTACGCTCATCGAGGTGGTGGAGAAGGACGTCCCGCTCATTCACATGGGTCAGAAAGCCGAAATCCGCGCTGAAGCCTATCCCGACCGCGCATTTGAAGGCACAGTTACGCGAATCGTACAGGCTCTTAATCGTGCCACTCGAACGATGACCGTGGAAATCGACCTCCCTAACAAGGACCACCAGCTTAAAGGGGGGATGTTCGCCCGTGTGGAGGTGCTTGTGGGCAAGCATGCGAATGCGATTCAGATCCCCATCGATGCGGTCAGCCGGTTGGAAGATGCCCAATACGTCTACGTGGTGCGGGAGGGCAAAGCCCAACGTCTGTCGGTGGACATCGGCGCGCGCGACGACAACCGCGTCGAAATCACCAAGGGGTTGGACGGGTCCGAGCAGGTGATCGTGTCAGGCAAGGACCTCGTGCATGATGGTACGCCGGTCCAGACGCAATCGCTCCCTCAGTCATGAGTACTGAGTTGAGTTTTGCGGTAGGCTGACGCGGAAGAATTTTGCAGACATATCCAAGATGATTTTTTACCCAGCACTCAGCCCTTATCATTCAGCACATCCGTTATGTGGCTGACCCTTCTCGCCCTACGCAATCGCATCGGCATCCTGATGCTCTCTCTCGCGATGGTGGTGTTGGGGATTGCCTCGCTGCAGCGCCTCCCGGTCGATCTCTTCCCGAACATTCAAGTGCCCGTCGCCTTCGTCGGCGTCATCTACAAGGGCGCGCCCCCGCTCGACATCGAACAGAGCGTGGTCTACCCCATTGAGAAAGCCGTCAGTTCGGCCTCTAACGTGGAGCATGTGGAGTCGTTCGCCAAGCAAGGCATCGGGGGAGTACAAGTTTGGTTCAATTGGGGCGCGGACATCAACGTCGGTCAGATGGAGGTGATGCAGCGGATCACCCAAATCTTGAACAGCCTCCCCCCTGGTATCTTGCAGCCGTTCATCGTCAAGTTCGACGTCTCCAACATCCCCGTCTCATTCGTCACCGTGTCCAGCGACGACCTTGACGAACGGGCGCTCTACGACCTCGCCTTCAACACGATCGCGCCACAGATCGAGCAAATCGCCAATGTGGCGGCTGCCACGGTCGAAGGCGGCAAGATCCGCCAGATCAACATCAATCTCGACCCGGCGCTCTTGAACGCCCGAGGCCTTTCGATCCTCGACGTCGTGAAGTCCGTGAAGGCAGCCAATTTGATCCTCCCGTCCGGCGACATTAAGGCCGGCAACCTCGACTACAACGTGTTCACGAACAACCAGTTTAAGACCGTGGACCCGATCCAGGACGTGATCGTGAAGGTCAATCAACAGGGCAATCCCGTCCGCGTGAGAGATCTCGGCACGGTGAGCGACTCGTCCGACATTCAAACCAACATTGTCCGCACGAACGGCGCCCGCGCGGTCTATTTGAGAGTGAATAAACAACCGATCGCCAATACCGTCGAAGTCGTGGATGCCCTGCGCGCGACGCTGCCGAAGATGATCGGTATTCCTCCCGGCGTGAAGCTCGGCATTTCGTTCGATCAGTCGGTCTATATCCGGCAATCGATCAAGAACTTGGTCGAGCAGGCGCTGCACGGCTCGCTGCTGGCCGCGGCAGTCATCCTGATCTTTCTGCGCAATCTGACCAGCACGATGATCATTTCCGTCGCCATTCCCCTTTCGATCATGGTCACCTTCATCGTTCTCTACTTCACCGGCCAAACCTTGAACGTCTTTACCTTGGGGGGCCTGGCCCTCGGCATCGGCCGTTTGGTCGACGACTCCATCGTCGAGTTGGAGAATATCCAGCGCCACTTGAACGACACCCCCCGACGATGGACGGCGATTTTGGAAGCGGCCCGCGAAGTGGCCATGCCGATTTTCGCCTCTACGGTCACCACCGTTGTCGTCTTTCTTCCGATGTTCTTCCTTGTCGGTATCGCCCGGTTGCTTCTGATTCCGCTAACCGTCACGATTGCGATCGCGCTGTTTACCTCCTTCTTCGTCTCACGGACCGTCACGCCGGCGCTCTGCTACAAGTTCCTCAAACCGGAACGGGACGCCCATCGCGCCATGCCGGGCTGGTTTGTCCGCCTCATGGACTGGAGCCGCAGGCGGTATGATTCCTTGGATCGGGGGTACGAAGATTCCCTCCGCTGGATCCTTGCCCATCGAAGAACCTTCATTGTCGGCATCCTTCTGTTCTTCGGCGCCTCTCTCGCCCTCTTACCCCGTATCGGTACAGAGTTCCTGCCGGTGTCGGACGAGAGCCAGTTTCGCATCGTCTTGCGTGCGCCGGTCGGCCAGCGGGTGGAGAAAACCGAACAACAGGTCATTGAGGTTGAGCGCGTCATTCGCGCGACGATCCCCACGGAAGAATTGGAAACCATCGTCTCGAGTACCGGGGTGCTGGCCCAGGGCCGCTCGTCGTTGTTCAATCCCAACACCGGCCCTCACACCTCCGTGATCTCTGTCTACCTGGTCTCCCCGGACAAACG
>JBKJWE010000393.1:0-8718 GCA_046717045.1 Nitrospiraceae bacterium
ATGAACCGGGCCTGCTTCATGATTACGACCGATTTCTCGAGCAGCTTGTGCCGTAGGCGGCGACGTATCGGCACAACGACACAGGAGAAAACAACGGAGACGCCCACATCAAGCGTCAGTTGATGGGACGCGAGGTGGTAGTGGCGATAACGGAAGGGCGACTGGATTTCGGACCGTGGGAGCAAATCTTCTACGGTGAATTCGACGGCCGCCGTCGCAAGCGCGTCTTGGTGAAAGTAATCGGCGAATGAAGAGAACGCCTGCCGTGCGGGCGATGGGCCGATGAATAAACCCCTCCGGCGCTTGCTACCACCGGAAAAGTTTGGCAACATGGTACTCGATACCAGTTCACCGCCATCGCGAGGTTCTGCATCATGCTGAGTTGGTCTCGTCCCGATCCCCTCACGAGAGACCTCATTCATTTGATCAATGCCCGTCGCCACGATCACGGCGATACGGACGCGGCGATCGACACCCTCCAGGCCTTTTTGGAGCAGGGACGGGAACATGATCTGCTCACCGTCCTTGCCGCGCTCGATGAAGATATGGCGGAATGGCTGTTCGATCTGCTTGCAGAAGCCTCCTGCGCCATTCTGCTGGACGATCCCGCGGACGAGAAAGCGTCCTACGCGGTGATGGCTGCGGTGGAATTGCCGCTGCAAGCGAACCTGACCCACCCGCTGAAACTGAAGATCGATCCGGTCGCGACCGCCGACCTGCTGCACCGGCATCTGCGGTTGTCGGCCGGCACGGTCGTGCGTGTGGAATCGCGGCTGCTGACGGACTCGACGCTCGAACCGCTGACCCTTCAAGCGTTGAACGATCACTTGACCACGGTCGCGGATTCCCAGCGGGCGCACTCCATTGCGGCCCGACTCTACCCGCCGGTGGAGAATACGGCCTTTCTCTTTTTTGAATTGATCGGCGTGTCCGATGCCGGCTTACCCGATTCGTTGGAAGATCGGCACCGGCGCGCGTTGCTGGAAGGGTTAGTGGAGCAATGTCCCGAATTGGCATTGGCGCCCGACATGATCGATGCGCCGGTCTATGCCGCCTATGCGGTGTTCGACGCACAGAATGCTGTCAGGCTTCATCGTTTAGCCGATGAGACGGCGGCGGTCTGGCACGACCTCGACCCGCTCGTTCGCGCGCGCACGATCGTGCACCTGCATACGCAGTGCGGGAACGGCGTCTACATGCCGGTCTGGACAGATCTCTTCGATCCGGAGTTGCCGGAGGAACATGGCCCGGTCTGGACCTCCCCCGATGTCTGGGTTTTTACGGCCGATCTTCCCATCGAATGGCCGGGCGAAATGCTGACCAATCGGCTGCTCGCCGAGGGCTGTACGAGATTCGAGAATCACATCGTCGAAGCTCCTGAGAACTGACCCATCTCCTCGCGTCCGTCGTTGCGGGAAACCCGACATTTCATCGATTTTTCTCAAATCGTGTCATATGCTGACACTGTGGAAACGGAGGCATAATGGCGAAGCCACAGTCGTCGGCAAAAATGCTTTCAGGCGCATTCACGGTGATGGGGTTGGGGCTCGTCTGGGTCGCGGTGGCGACCAATTGGCCCACTCAAGAAGAGCTCACCGCCGTTGACGCGCCGGTCGCGACTGTGAACGCAGCCGCACGCCCCACAGCAGCGCCTCTACCCCCTCCGGCATTGGACCTGAGGATTCCCACATCGCCGCCACTGCCTGCCGACGCGCCTTCATCGGTGGCGCCGAAATCGAATCGCTCGAGTGCGGTTCAGTCTGCGGGTCAGGAGCGCGAGCTTTTGGTCGCTCCCAAACCGGACACTCCTGCCACGACGCCTTTGAACGCCAACACACAGCAGGTTGCGCGACTGAAATGTGAAGCGGAAATCGAACAGCTCTGTCCGGACAGTGCGGGACGGGGGCAGTGTCTGCAGCATCGAGCTCAGCAACTCCCTCCGTTCTGCCAAGAGCACGTACGGGAGCGGTTTGTGAAGTGGAAAGAAGAGCGGGCGCGATCTATTGCGGCCTGCGAAGCGGATTTGAAGCGGTTTTGTTCAACGGTGAGGCCTGGCGGAGGGAAAATCATCCAATGCCTTCAAGAACATACTCAGGACGTGTCCGACCGATGTTATCAGACTTTACCGAAAGGACAATTGCTGTTCAGACAGTAAGCGAGGTGAGGGAGGCATCCTTGAACAGGATGTGGACCAACCGAGAGTCGAGTCCGCCTGTCCGGACGCTGTGCAGACTGTGTGCAGGATTGTTGCAGCAGCGAATCCGTGATCGTAGTAGAAGGCTCATAAATAATGCGCGCGAAGACCTGCCGAATTTTTGTAGGTAAAAAGACAACGTGACGCTTGCGACGTCGATCTGGTCTCCATCCTTCAACTCCTGTTGCCCCGTAACTTCTTGGCCGTTCACAGACAGGGTCTTGGCTCCATGAGAGCGGCTGATGGAGTAGGTCTGGCCTCGGCGGGTGATCAGGGCCGCTGATTTCGGCGCAAACCAGCCTGTCAGCCTGATCGTGGCCTCTTCCTGCGAGCCGATGGCATTCGTGTGTTTCGTCAATTGGTATTCCGTGCGATCGGTCTTTCCCGCCGTCACCAGTATCTTGGCGATGACAGTAGGTTGTTCCGGCTGTCGTTTCGGACCGCTCAGCACCATCGTTTGGTCCATGTCGACTGCCGGAGGGAGGGCGGCCTGTTTGGCGGACAAGTTGTCTTGGAAGATCATTCGATGAGAACCGATTGCGATGACGTCAGCATCTTTGAGTTGGCAGCGATCGATCGATTGGCCGTTGACCGATGTGCCGTTGGTGCTCTTGAGATCTTCCAAAAAGAAGACTGACTGCATCTTGACGATACGGGCATGTTGGCCGGACACCATCGGGTCTTCGATAGCCAGATCGTTATCTTTCTTGCGGCCGATTGTATAGGTGGCATGCTCCAGCTCGACGATGCGCGAGCCCTGTCCCTGGATCTTCACGAGCAGTGTGGCCCGTCCTACGGTTGTCTGTTTCATGGTGTGCACTCCTCTTCCTGTGCGGCACGGATTAGGCCGCGTGAAACCATTGTCGGAGACGTTGCCAGCGTCCAGTCGGGATGCCCGATTGCACCGTCATGATCAGGACGGTCGTGTTGTCTTCTCCGCCGGCGGCATTGGCCAATGCGATCAGCCGGTCGGTCGTTTGCTGAACATCGGTTTCTTCCTTGATCGTGCGGAGGATGTCCGGCGCGCCGACACCGCGGGTCAATCCATCCGAGCAAAGCAGCAGCCGATCGCCGGCGGCGACGGGGAGTTCTTGACAATCGACGTCGACCGTCGGCTCGACACCTAGCGCGCGCGTGACGATGTTTCTCCGAGGCGACCGCGCGGCTTCTTCTTCCGTCATCGCGCCATTGCGCACCTGTTCGGCCACCCACGAATGATCGGCCGTCAGCGCCTGAATGCGGCTGTCGCGCACGAGATAGATGCGGCTGTCTCCGACATGAGCTATGGACAGAATTTCGTCGACAAGGTACGCGGCAACGACCGTTGTCCCCATCCCCGTATAGGCCGTTAGGCTGCAAGATGCGTTGTAAATCAGCTGATTGGCATACCGGACTGCGTTGGCCAATCGATTAGTCGCGGTTGAGAAACTTGGATCGGTTAGGCTGAACAGCGCAAGTTCTCGCTTACGGATCTCGGTGGCCATCTCGGCACGGATGGCTTCGATCGCCATCGCGCTTGCTACCTCGCCGGCATTTCCGCCGCCCATCCCGTCGCAGACGACATAGAGAGCGAGCCTGGGATCGGCCATGAAGCGATCTTCGTTATGCGTGCGCTTCAAGCCGATCTCGGATTGTGCACTGTGCCGAATATCGAGAGACATCGAGGCGTTCCCTCAAGCCGCCAGGCTCGGCAGGCATGCACGCAAATCGTTGGCGAACTCGCCTGCGCGGCGATACCGCTGCGGCAACTCTTTCTGCAGCGCGCGATCCAACACTTCCTGCACCATCGGGGGGGCGTCGTCTCGGAGGCTGTTCAACGCGGGATGCGGATGGTGACCGACGGCGAACAACAGGGCGGACAAGTTGTCGGCGGTGAAGGGAGGTTGGCCGGCAAGGAGTTCGAACAGCACGACGCCGAGCGAAAAAATGTCTGAACGTCCGTCAACCTTCTTGCCGGCGATCTGTTCGGGAGACATATAGGTCGGGGTACCCAAGACGATGTTCGTCTGCGTTTTGCTGCTCGACGTCGTCTTGGCGATGCCGAAATCCATGACTTTGATCGCACGATCTTTCGTCAGCATGATGTTGGCGGGTTTGACGTCGCGATGGACGACGCCTTGTTGATGGGCATAGTCCAATGCCTCTGCGACAGTCGCCACCGTGAGCAGCACGTCTTGCATCGACATGAGATTCGGTTGGCGCGACCACTGCTTCAGCGGCGTGCCTTCGAGGAGTTCCATCGCGATATAACCCAGATCGTCTTCTTCGCCGGCATCGTAGATGGTGACGATGTTCGGGTGAGACAGCTGTCCGGCGGATTCGGCTTCGCGGAAGAAGCGCGCCTTCACGTCTTGCAGTTTTTCTTCGTTGTCGATGTCGTCCAGACGCATGGTCTTAATCGCGACGAACCGCTGGATGGTCGGATCCTTCCCTAAATAGACGAGGCCCATGGCGCCACGGCCGAGCTCTTTCAGAACCTTGTAGCGTCCGAGCAGGGCTGGAGCGGCGCCATTCCCGTGAGTACCGGCCGGTTTGGCCTTCGGTTCGGGCGATCCCACGACGACTTCCTCGGACGGTTCCGCGGGTTCGATCGACTCGACCGTTTCTTTGCGCGACACTTTCGTCGGAGGATTGAACGTTTCGCGGAGGGAATCCAGATGACGGACCCAAGCGACGGTGAGCCACAGCGCCGCGAGCAGCAAACCGCCTGCGTAGTACCAGGCAAATTGAGCAGAGCCGATGAGCTCGACGAACGGTGTACCGACGCTTCTGAAGGCCTTGTTGCCGAAGATGATGACGAGGAGGGTTGCAAGCGGCAGGACGAGACTGCGTAGGAAGCTCGATCCGCGGCCCTTCTCAGAGATCTCATTAAAGGCCGTGAAAGCCAGTGCCCAAAAAAGACCGAGAGCGGTAAGATCCGCGATGAGCCTTGTGAGATTGGAGCCGTTCAGTCGAAGGGAGGGGAACGAGAGGGATTGAACGACGGACAGGCTGCTGAGCAGGGGACCTGCCAGCAGCACAGCGAGGATGGCAAACGTGTAAGGAGCGACCCAATTCCAGGTTTTGGACATATACCGTGAGGACCGTTTGAACGAATGTATCCCAGTGTAGCGGAGGGGGTGGGGGAGTCAATGAATCGAGAGAAATATGCGAGGGGGGATTCTGGAGAACAGCGGCTTACGTCCTGGAGGCGGCTGCCTTGAGCGGCCCCAGTAATTTCTCGGACACTTTCAGGCCGCCTCGGCCGATGCCGACTTCGATATCGGGTTTGGTGAGGCCGTGAAAGTCGCTGCCGCCGGTGACGAGCAGATCAAGTTTTTTGGCAAGGTCGAGATATTGATTGGTCTGCGGTTTGGTATGGGTGCTGTAATGGACTTCCACCCCACCGAGGCCGGCTCCTTTCAGCGTCGTCACGAGCGTGCGTAAGCCACCGCCCGTCTCTTTGGTCCAAGTCGGATGGGCGAGGACGGCCACACCACCGGCCTCCTTGATCCACGCGATGGCTTCGGTCGGCGATGGCAGTTCGCGCGCCACATAAGCCGGTCGCCCTTCGGCCAGGTAGCGGTCGAAAGCGTCTTTCGCCGAGGTGACGTATTGCTTCTTCATGAGCAACTGCGCGATGTGCGGTCTCCCCACTGATTCGGTCCCCGCCAGTTCGCGGACTTCCTTGTACGTCACGTCGAGCCCGAGCGAACGCAATCGTTCGATCATTAATGGGTTGCGGCGATGCCGACTGGCCCGCAATGTGGCCAGTCGCGCTTCGAACGAGGGATCCTGCCAATTCAAGTAGTAGCCCAGAATATGCAGCTCGCTCTTGCCGTTGAATGAGCTGATCTCTACCCCAGGGATTACGTAGATGCCGAGCTCAGCGCCGGCGGCCGTCGCTTCCGGGATGCCGGTTACGATGTCGTGATCAGTAATGGCCAAGGCCGTAACGTTGACTTTGGCGGCCAGCCGTAGCACCTCCGTTGGAGGAAGACTGCCGTCGGAATGGGTCGTGTGGAGGTGGAGATCGATGCGGCTCATGGCGACTCGTGAGACGAGTCGGTCTTGCCCGGTTGCTGCGCCACGAGCTGAGCGGTGAAGGCGGCGCTCCGGCCATGGCCTCCTTCATGTTCCCCTTCGTCGTAGGAGAGTACGCGGAGTCGCGAAGCCAGCCGAAGCAATTCGTTCTGCGCGAGGCAAAACTCCCAGCGGCGGGGATGGTGATGACGGAAATAGTTCTCGATGGTGAACGTTTCGTAAATCAGGACGCCGTTGGGTTTCAGCGCATCGGTCAACCAAGGAAAGAGTGGACGATGGAGATAAAACGACACGAGAATGACATCAAAGGTGCTAGCGGGAAACTCCGGGCGTTCGTCGGTCGTCCGTTCGAGATCAATGTGGTGGATCTGTAGGTTCGGTAGATGCCGCTGTTTGGCCGTTGAAGCCATCTCGGCGAGCTTCTGTTCATCGCGATCGATCGCATCCACCTGGAAGCCGTGCGACGCAAGATAGAGTGTGTGACGACCGGAACCGGCGGCCACATCGAGGGCGCGGCCTTTGGGTAAGCGATGAAGTTGCTGTGTCAAAAAGAGGGACGGCGCTAAATCGGTCTGCTGCGGTTGATGCGCCATGCGGCTCCGTTCCAACTTAATGCCAACTGAACCGGTCATTTGCGAGAGGGGAGGGGCCAATTTTCTGAGCCAGAGTGAGACCTTGGCCACGGGGAATTCCATGAACAGCATTGCCAACACGCCTTCGGCGAACGTTTCCAGCAGCGCACAGTCCTGAGTCGCGCCCAACTCGACAATCCGTTCGGCAACGTGAGCATAGTCGACCGTCTTGCGGATTTGGTCATCAGCATCGGCAGTGGACCCTTCGCAGTCCAGTTCCAGATCGATCGCCAGCGGCTGTGCCCGGCGCCGCTCCGCCGGCGTCACCCCACAGCGCCCTTGAAATTCGAGCCGTTCGATGACCACACGATAAGCCATGGTGCATTCTCAAGGATTGGATTTCAGGCTGTCAACCTACCGTTAGCGGGGTACGCGAGGGGGCAGCGGGTCGGCTTTCGTGTCTCCCGGGGCGACCCTTCCGGGCGTGAACTCGCGGAATCCTTCCGGAATTCCCGCAGCCGCGATCTTTCGATCGCGGTGCCTTAGTCAGTTCCGGCTTTCCACTTCGGTCACGCCTCGGTGGGGCCCCCGCCCTTCCGACAATGGACGCCGACCCGCTGTCCCTCGCGCCGAACATGAACGAGGTGGAACAGGGTTGCTGTGATGTTCAGTGAAAATGGCTTAGAGGCAATGACAAATCGGTCGGTTGTCCGTTTATTAGAGGGGGAGGGAGAGGAAGAGGAAAAATCAGAACGTTCCAGGTCTTGCTTGCTCAGGTCGCTACAGGGCTGACCAGAGGCAAGGTCGAGACTTTCAGTTTTTCCGCGAACAAGTCAATAGTCATGCCTGACCCCATTTGTGTAATTTGTGTACCCGAGCAACGACCCCTCCTCGCGAACGTTTTGGTATTACTCAGAAACAGCGCGAGAAAACCATACAAGCTGACCCTCGCTATTCTTAGCAGTAACAAATCTGAGCGATTGCTCGCTCCTCCATAGTGACCAATACATATTGAAAATAACAACAAGATCAAAGTCCACATGAGCGATTGGTGATTGAAATGAGAACGGGAAAGGACATGCAATAGTCGATTTTTCTCCAGGGTTCATTCGTGGAACCACGAATCCCATCGGAGATATTCCTCCCTTATCTGCGATCAATGCCGCGCCATCCTCGGCTTGTACTTTGCGTATCTTGCATTTGAAGGATACGTCGTAAATCGGGAGGTATCCCTCGTTCGAGATCATAAAAGGGGTGGAAAATGGGCTTGAGGGTTTCAATGGTGATGTTGCCGAGGCACCAACTCTAGGCAGCAATGTCAACAAACTGGCTATCGTAGCGAGCCCTGCTAGGACCCACCACAGCCACCCTGGAATCTTGCAGAGTAATTGTAGTAGAAGGCCGTCTTCGTTTTCGGAAAGTTCTTCCGCTCTTTTCTTAATATTCCTTTTTCGTTTATTTCCCACGTATCAACTTGATAGCAATTTTACTTTGAGAAGACGTTTGCTTTGGGGGAATTACATTGTGAGATACATAGGACCGTAGCCAGACGTTCTTGGAATGTCAATCGTCATTCAGCGAGTGAACTACTCGTCCATTCTCGGCCCCTCCGGCTGATTGCTAGCGACCTGGCCGGAGAAACGGCGACCTCTTCTGTATTTCAAAGGAGGGCCTGGATCAGTCCCGTCGTGCGCGCGTCCAACGAGCTTCGCCAAACAGAACTTGTTCGATCCGGAGCCACTCGGATTACTCTTGGCGACGGGATAAAACCCAATTTCCAGTGTGCCGCGTTGCGCGAGCACAGGGACTAGCCAGGCCGCTCGTTCTTTTTTTCCTCCTCCCCCTCTCTAGGCGAGGCTATTTTTCACGGCGTCCGGCCCCGTTGGTTCCCGGCGACTTGGCAGGAGAAACGGGGACCCAGCGAGACGA
>JBKJWE010000394.1:0-2964 GCA_046717045.1 Nitrospiraceae bacterium
AGCATGCGGGTACGAGACCAGTCTGGGAAAAATCACCGTTGAGTGTGGCTTAACTGTGGCAGAACGATTATGCCCAATCGAGTTGGATCGGTCTCTCCCCCGCTCTTCTGGTGCCAAGCTGGTGCCAAAACACCCTGACGCAAGATGATCCATGATGGGTGTGCCATCACGAATTCTCTTCTTTTGCTGATGATTCGTTATGCTGCGTGTCCTGAGGCAGCTCTTCGGCGGGACTCTTAATCAGCGGAACGTAAGTTCCACCTCTACACTTGGTAGGTCTAGGACGTTCGCTCGTTGCCAATCCCGCGAGGCGTCCGGGGAAATACACGCATTTCCTTGCCGCATTGTCGCTAACCAGCTCCCAGCCTACCTATGCATGCTCACCCCCGGAACGGGGTATTGATCAAAATGAGACAGTGGAAGAGGCTTGGCCCCGATATCATTGATAACCTCCCAGCCAACCTGTTGAGGCAAGTCGAGGGGATTGTGCGACAAATTAGCGAAGGGGACAATGTGCTCGTCAGTGTAGCGGGAATTATGCAAGGCATTTTACTTGTCAGTATCTTCTTCTTGGCCGTTTCCATTTCTGCATGCGGCAATGGGGATAGCGGGAGTGGCGGCGGTAGCACTTCGACTCCCCCGGCTACCGTACGCACCGTCTATCTGGCTGATCAAGATATTGATGGGGTGTTCGAGCTGTATCTCGTGGGCTCCTCTATCAAGCTCAACCCCTCATTGCCACCAGGCAAGAATGTTACGCATTTTCAAATAAGTCCGAATAAGCAAGCTGTTGTGTATCGGGCCGATCAGGATACCGACGAAGTCTATGAACTGTACCGTGTGGAGTTTTCCAACCCGGGTGTGAGCACGAAACTAAATGGCCTTCTACCGCCAGGTGGAGATGTGGAGTTTGAGTTTGAGATCACCCCGGACAGTTCATCCGTGATCTACCTGGCCGAACAGACTACGGACGGTGTTCTTGAATTGTACAAAACCTCCTTTACTGCCCCAGGGGTCAGCATCAAGCTCAATGGGCCCTTGATAGCAGGCGGGAATGTCTTTTTCGTATTCGAGATTGCCCCGAACAACTCGTCGGTCGTCTATCGCGCCATAGAAACAACAGCCAATACGATCGAACTCTATCGTGTGTTGTTGTCAGTGCCTGGTTCCAGTGTGAAGCTAAATGGTGCCCTTCCATCAGACGGGGACGTCGATTGGCTAAAAATCACCCCAGACAGTGCCTCCGTTGTCTATGATGTCGCCCAGCACTTGCCAAATTTTGACTTCAAGAGTGAACTTTATTGGACCCGTTTCTCAACACCTGGTCAGAGTACGAAGCTTAGCGGACCACTGGGAACAGTCAACGGTGTCGTCGAGAAATTCATTTCGGGTGCTTTTGACATCACGCCTGATAATTCTGCTGTCGTCTACAAGACGCAGAGCCTTACAGGTGATCTCCGGTTTCTCAATCGAGTTCCCTTCTCCACACCTGGCCAGAGCACCAAACTCAACGGATCGGGAGGAGATCGCTTTGTCTTAGAGTTCGCGATTCGGCCTGACAGTTCAGGAGTGGTATACACGACAAATCCGAGCGGCACCGCGATTCGCTTACGGGACACAGAGCTCTATTTCGTATCCTTCGCCCCAGCAGGGGCGAGCACCAAACTCAATGGTCCACTCGTGACAGGCGGAGGCCTCGCAGATTTTGGCGGAGGTCCATCGGTGTTTGCTATCGCTCCTGATAATTCAGCGGTCGTATATGTAGCGGATGAATCGACAGATCAAGTCGTTGAACTGTATCGCGTACCCTTCACCACCCCCGGCGTCAGCACGAAGCTCAACGGGCCATTGGTTGGCGGGGGCGGCGTTTTCTCATTTTTCGCTAGAGGACCGATTGTCACTCCGGATAGTTCTGGGGTCTTATACCTAGCGAATCAAACATCGGCAGGAGTTACTGAACTCTATCGAGTGCCCTTTGCCACGCCTGGTGTCAGTAGTAAGCTCAATGGCCCCCTGGTCACAGGTGGCAATGTTGAAAAGTTCCAGGTGCGGTAAAGACCTCGCCTTCGTGAAGGCCAACCTGCCACAGCCCTCCGATAAAGCTCTCCTTTGTCCCGCGAAAGCCTTTTTTTCCGCCTCAATGTATGTCCTTCAACCTGACCTGGGAGGCTGTTGCCACTGCCACCCCTTCCCAAGGGTTGCCCTTTTCACGGGACGTTCTTGTCAGTTTGTTGACTCCGCTTCGGCTTCGGCTACAATACGCTATGCGACAATCCCCTAAAAAGCCTAATCGTGGGACTGCACTGCGTAAGGCGCAAGTCCGCCGATCATTCACAAAGCATAGGAAGTCCACCCGCAAATCTGATAAGACGCCGCTTACCAACACTATTGATATCCCCTGGTTAGGAATAGGAACAGGCCAATAGATTAGGCCATGGCTTAGGCCGCTGGCCGCCCTTTCCATGCCCCCCCTACCCTGATTTTTGATCCCCTGGCACATTTCCCGATACGGTCCCTTTGCCGAAGCCGGTGGTGGGGTGAGCCCATCGGGGGTCGGTGTTATTACAGTGTTAAGGAGTGCAGTTAATCAGGCAGAAGTGCGCTGATCGGGAACAAAGAGGACTGAATGATCAACTGTGCTAAAAGCAGGAAAAACGAAGGGATTGCCCAATCATCAAAGACTTGAACAATCCCTTTAAAAACGCTTAGAAGGCTGATGCTCTATCCGACTGAGCTACGGGCGCGTAACACTGGAGGTGTTTTCCCGTCGCCCCAATGGAAAGGCTCCGGGTCGAGCGAGCTCTGTTTGGTCGGGGCGAGAGGATTTGAACCTCCGACATCCTGCTCCCAAAGCAGGCGCGCTACCGGGCTGCGCTACGCCCCGACAGGGAAATATCGAGAATTGCATTCTGCCCTACTGTCTAGGATTCTTCAAGCAATATGAATTGCCTCTATTCGCCCTAC
>JBKJWE010000395.1:0-11770 GCA_046717045.1 Nitrospiraceae bacterium
CGGGAGGCGGCGGCGCGAACGTGGCCGCGAGCTTCGTCACGACCGGGCTGGCGGGAGCCAGCTCTTTGACCTTTATATACAACGGCTCAAGATCCGAGAGCGCGGGGCGATCCGCACTCCCTATCAATAATTCGAGGGCGAGTGAATACTGCAACGCCGCACCGACGTGATCGCCTTTGGATTCGAGCACGCGCCCAAAAAGTTCCCGCACCTCCGCATCGTCCGGTTTGGTGAGCACGAGACGACTGAGAAAGACTTCCGCCTCCGTCTGCTTTCCAGCCTGGAAATAGTCCTCCACCTGTTCACGGGTGGAACGCACCGGCGCAGGGGTCTCCGACGTCGGCGATTGCCCCACGGAAGTCCACTCCGCCTCCGGCGCGGCATTCGCGGTTGAGAAACTATCCGCCGGTGCCTGGGCAGGCGGCAACTCCCACGCAGGTTGTTGTTCAGATTGTTTCTTGGTTGCCTCAGCGGCAGAGAAATGCCGATCTTGCGTCCGTGTGATCTTGGAGGTCACTGACCAGGCGTCGTCCGGCTTGGCCCCAGCCACCGAGAATTCATCGGCCTTGGGTGGCTCTGGAGCAGGTGCAGGCTGGGCGGTTGGAGCCGGGGGCGCGGAAGCGGATTCAACGGGAGCCTCTCCCCTCATCAGCGCGACCATGTGCGTGACAGTCGGACTATCGGGCGCCAATGCCGTGACCTTTTCCAGAATCTCTTCGTGCAAGGTCGGCATCCCAGGCTCTGGGTGTTTCAACAGCAGTTCGAAGGCCTTCCCATAGTATTGAACCGCCTTCTGGACATCGCCCTTCTCCTCATACAACTCGCCGTAGAGTTCCAGCAGTGGGACTGAGGCCGGTTCTACCGCGAGAAATTCGGCGATTAAGCCCTCCGCCTGCGCATAGTCCTGCGCGCGCAACGCCGCTCCGGCCAAGAACCGATATTCGCCCAAAGCGACCTGGAGATCGCCTCGTTGCAAATGCAGCCGCGCCAATAACTGACACACTTCGGGATTGCCCGGTTCTTTGGTCAGCATTTGATTGAGAATCGCTTCTGCCCCGGCATATTGTTTTTCCTGGATACGACGAGCGGCTTCCGACAGCAGATCGAGCGGCTCGGAACTCTTCGTCACTCCTCCAGTCGTCAGCGCAGCAGCATTGGAGGCTCGGCCAGGATGGCCCCCGGTCTTTTGGCAATGCTCGATAAACTGCTTGGCCTCGCTGTTGGCCGGATCGATCCGCAAGACCGCTTGGTATGCATCCTTCGCTTCGACGTAACGCTGCTGCGCCGATCGCTCGCGCCCCAATTGGAGATAGACCTTGGTGGCTTCGTCCTGCATATTTTCCTGCAGGCACAGTTCGGCCACGCGCTGCTGGGCATCCAGATTGGACGGGTCTTGGCTGACGATACGCTTGTAGATGTCGAGCGCCTCTTTGGTCTTCCGCTCTTTGAGGTAATGCTTGCCGAGTGTGAGATAGTCTTGGACGGCGCTGCTGAGCAGTCCGCGTTCGGCATTGAGATCACCTAGATGCCGATAGACGTCGTACCGGGAGGGATCAATCTTCAGGACTTTTTTGAATGTGGCCACGGCCTTGAGGGTCGCCCCTTCGGCACGAAAGGCGTTGGCAGCTTGCATGAACGCAGTCACCGCATCGGCCGTCGACTTCCGCTTCAGGTGCAGCTCACCGATGGAATTGAAAATGCTCCCGTCGCCGGGCGATTCGGCCGAGAGCTTCTTCCATTCGTTGAGTGCCGCATCGAACTGACCCCGTGCGGCGAAGAGCTGTGCGTTGTGTAGGACGGCCCCGCGGTCGAGCGCCAAAAGAAAACCTCCGTAACGAACAAACGCTAACAGTATCAATGGTTTTTGTCAACGAAATGGGGGCAAACCGTGAGCGCGAATCTCAGCAGAAATACGAAGGCCTGCCTCGGTGAAGAGGCAGGCCTTCAGTGCGCGTCAGCCTGATGCGGAAGCGATTCGTTAGGACGCGGCAACGGACATTTTCAATACATTCGCCGCCTGCGGGCCCTTGGCGCCCTGCACGATATCGAACTCGACATTCTCTCCCTCTTTCAACGTTTTGAATCCTTCCCCTTGGAGCGCGGAGTAATGCACGAAGACATCCTCCCCGCTATCGAGGCGAATAAACCCGAACCCTTTCCGGTCATTGAACCACTTCACCGTACCTTTCGTCTTCACAAAACTCCTCCTTTCCTCAACGGCCACGCGATGTTACGTAGCCGGCCCGAACCTGTAACGTGGACCCACAATGATGAAAGAAAAATGGATTGGGAGTAAGTAAGGGCGGCAGGGGACGGGCTCTTTGAAGAAATAAGACAGCAGCTCACGAGACCCATCTCGGTTATGAATCGCGCTGCATGTACCACGGTGTTTCAAATCTTGTCAAGCAAATCTTTGGCCTATCGTTTCATGGCGGCCGGTGGACAAGATTCCGGCAGTCGCCTATAGTGACGTTCTCATCGAGGAGCGCGGCTCACCGGATGTTTCTACGCACCCTCATCGATCGCTACATTTTCTCCGAACTGCTGTCCCCCTTCAGCTTGAGCCTCGGCGCGCTCTGCTTCGTGATGCTGACCAGAGAACTCTTGCGCTTGGTCGAATTGCTCGTCTCCAAAGGCGTGGGCCTGATGGCCGTTTTGAATGTTTTTATCCATCTCCTTCCTTCTTTCCTGGTGTTGACCCTCCCGATCGCCGGCATCATCGCCTCCATTACCGCCTTTGGCCGCCTCTCGTTCGATAAGGAACTGGTGGCTATGCGGGCCGCCGGCTTGAGCCTGCTTCGGCTGGCGCAACCCGTCTTTTTGTTCGCCTTACTGGTCTTCGGACTGACCCTCTGGTTGGCGCAATGGGGCCAACCCTGGAGTTCCACGAACCTCAAGAAGGTGGCGCTGAATCTCCTGCGGGACCAGCTCGTCTTGGCCCTGGAACAGGGCACCTTTAACGAACCGATTCCTAAGATGACGATCTATGTGCCGGATGGCGCTCATGGGCAGGATGCCACCGGCATTTTCGTCTCCGATGAACGAAACGTCGAGGATCCACGGATCATCGTGGCCAGCCGCTATGAAGTCCTGATGGACACGTCGAACAGCCAGGTCGCCTTGCGGCTGCAAGACGGAGTCATCCATAGTCGTCCCGAGGAAGAGGATCAATACCAGCACGCCTCATTCGCGAATTACGATCTGAAGCTGTCGCTGAACCAAAGCAGCTATTCGGCGACGGAAGAACGGCCCTCCTATGAGAGCATCATGGCGCAACTCGATCAATCCGGCTGGCGCGATCCCTCTGCGCTAAGGCGGCTCACAGAGTATTACAAAAATCTGGCGTTTCCCACAGCCTCGCTCGTGTTCTGCATTCTGGGAGTCCCCGTGGGGATCGTCTCGAAGCGATCGGGACGGATCGGCGGGTTTGCCGTCGGCGTCCTGGTCGTGATCGTTTACTATGTGTTCAATGTGACCTGCGAATTTCTCGTCACGACGACCGTGATACCTCCCTTCGCCGGAGCCTGGTTGCCGAACGGGCTCTTTATCCTCATCACGCTGGTGTGGTTTTACCGGATGAGTCGCCATTAACCTCATGCCGATTTTGTTTCGCTACCTGCTGCGCGAGTACGCCAAGCTCTTCACCATGTGCTTCGCGGGCCTGATGACGATTTATCTCGTCATTGACTTTTTTGAGAAAGTGCGCCGGTTTCTGCGTTTCGATGCCCAATGGCTCGACGTCCTCGGATATTTCGCGCTCAAGATGCCCGCGATTTCGTTTCAGATCGCCCCGTTGGCCATCTTGATGGCCACACTCTTGACACTCGGCCTCCTCTCGCGCAGCCACGAAATCACCGCCATGCGCGCCTGCGGCATCAGTCTCCCTTGGATCACCTCTCCGTTTCTGGCATTTGCCGTCGGCATCGCGCTCATCTTGTTATGGTTCAGTTCGACCGTTATCCCGCTCGCGACCACGACCGCAGAAGAAATTCGAGTTACAAGAATCGAGAAAAAACCTCCCGCCGCTGCCATGAAAGTCTCTGAGGCATGGGTTCGTCTCAGCGCCGACACGTTGATGAATATCGACACGGTGGGAATCGGCGGGCACAGCCTTGGAGGCATTCGCCTGTTTCGGTTCGTTTTGCCGTTTCGGTTGGCTGAATTGACGGAGGTGGATGACGCGCAGTACGTGGACGGGGCTTGGATTTCATCCCACAGCCGGCACCGCAAATTCTCTCCGGACGGTACGGTGATGTTGACGGAATCCGATCGCCAGAATCTGGCGCTCTCGTTGCTTCCCGAAGATTTTTCGACCGGGCTCGCCGGGGACACGGAGTCGATGACATTTCGCGAGATCCGCGCGTACACCAGCCGCCTGTATCAGCAGGGCGGCCCCTCGGCCCGCTTACTCACCGACTATTACGGCCGGATCGCCTTTCCCCTCGTCACCGTCGTGATGGTGCTCATCGGCATCGCCTTGAGCCTTCGTCGAAGCGGCACCAGAGGCGGCAGCATGGCCATCGGCATCGGACAGGCCCTCGCTGTGGGCTTCAGTTATTGGGCCACCCACTCCATTGCCATCGCACTCGGACGCGGCGGCGTCATGGCGCCCATGATCGCCGGCTGGACGGCCAATGTCTTGTTCATCAGTCTGGGACTCTATCTGATGCTCAAAGTACGGTATTGACGTCCCGGTTAACCGGTTGACTCATCCCATCGCTTCCGGTAAGTAAACAGGGTCGAAAGGATTTTTGCGCATGCGGGCCCGCGTGGTCGTCACCGGTTTGGGGATCGTGTCACCGATCGGCATCGGCGTCAGCGAATTTTGGAAAGCGGCTCTCTCGGGCAAATCCGGCATTACGTCCATCTCCTCGCTCGACCCATTCCCCATGGAAGGCTACCGGTCTCGAATCGCCGGTCAAGTGCGCGACTTTTCCGTCGAGCGGTTGCTCAATTCCAATCACGGTGACCGTGTCGACCGATACGCCCAGTTCGGACTGGTGGCCGCGAAGGAGGCCTTGGCCGATTCTGGACTGCAGATGGAGCGAGAAGAACCGCACCGCGTCGGCGTGATCGTCGGAGCCGGCATGGGCGGCATGGTGATGGGTGAACGAGAAATCACCCAACTCTATCAGCAACAAAAACCCCATCGCGTCCATCCGAACTTTATTCCCGTCATCACGCTCAACTCGGCCTCCGGCATCGTCGCGATGGCCTATGGCGCCAAGGGTCCCAATTTCACCATCTCGACGGCCTGTTCCTCCAGCGCCCACGCGCTTGGACAAGCCATGCATTGTATCCGGGAAGGCCGCGCCGACGTGGTGATCGTCGTCGGCGCCGATGCCAGCATTACTCCGTTGGTTTTCGCAGGCTTCTGCTCCCTACGAGCCCTCTCGACAAAGTTCAACGACCAGCCGGAAAAGGCCTCGCGGCCGTTCGATCGTGAACGCGACGGATTCGTCATGGGCGAGGGCGCGGGCGCCCTGATTCTTGAATCGCTGGCGCATGCAAAAAAACGGAAGGCCCGTATCTACGCAGAAGTGGCCGGCTACGCCGCGACAAGCGAGGCCTACCATATGGTGATCCCGCGTGAAGACGGTGCGGAAGTCGCGACCACGATGCGCCTCGCGCTGGCCGATGCCAAGGCCACGCCGGCACAGGTCGACTACATCAATGCGCATGCTACCTCGACGTCGATCGGCGACGCGGTCGAAGCCAAAGCGATTCGACAGGTATTCAAGTCCCGCGCAGACAAGATCGCGATCAATGCGACGAAATCGCTGGTCGGCCACACGCTTGGCGCGGCGGGAGCCATCGGCGCGATCGCGTCCATCATGGCCCTGCACACGGATCAGATTCATCCCACGGCGAACTACGATGATCCCGATCCGGCCTGTGCGCTCGCGGGCATTTCCCGCTTGGTGCAGACACGCCGCGTGAAGATGGGGTTGCTCAACGCCTTTGGATTCGGCAGTAACAATGCGGCGGTGGTATTGAAGCGCCTCGTCGCCTAACAAAGACCCGCATGGCCGATACGACATCCATTGGACCGAAAATCAAAACCGCGCTCGGCGAATATCTCAAGCGCGATCCCGCCACGATCCAGACCGGCCATCATTTACGCGATGATCTTGGCCTAGACTCTATGGCCGTCATCGAACTGTTGTATCGGATCGAGGAAGCGTTCGATCTTCAGATACCCGATCAAGACTTGGTGGGCCTGACCACCGTCGGCCACGTCGTCACCTACGTCGAAAAACGGTTGGGCGTGACGGCGAAGCCGGCCGCGGCCAAGAAATCCTCACCTTCGAAATCGAAGAAGAAGTCGTAGGCACCGGATGGCTGCCGCTCGCTCACAGTCCCCCATTACGCTCAGGCAAATCCATCAGGTGGTGGGTGGCGAACTGGTTGGTTCACCGGAGGCCATCGTGACCGGCCTGACGAGTTACGAAGCCGCAGGACCGAGCGATCTGACCTTCGTCGCCGATGATCGGGTCTTCAAAACCGTGGGCAGGACGGAGGCTGGGGCGATCCTGTCGCATCGTCGTCTCGCTGAATATGCCGGTCCTCACCTCATTGTCCCGAACCCGACTCTGGCTTTTGCACAAGTCGCGCAAACATTTTTTGTGCCCCACTCCCCGCCCCGAGGCATCGATCCTGCGGTCGTCCGTGGGATAGACGTGCGCATCGGAGCCGACGTCTCGATTTGGCCGGGCGTGACGCTGGGAGATCGGGTCACGCTCGGCGCGCGCGTCACACTCTATCCCGGTTGCTTCGTCGGCCACGACTCGTCCATTGGAGACGATACTCTGTTCTATCCGAATGTGGTCGTCAGAGAAGGGTGCACCATCGGGGCACGGGTTATCGTGCATCCAGGAACCGTCATTGGAAGCGATGGGTTCGGGTACGTCCAAGACCAGGGGCGACATTTCAAGATCCCTCAACTTGGGCGCGTAACGATCGAAGACGATGTCGAATTGGGCGCGAACGTCACGATCGATCGTGCCACCCTTGGGCAGACCGTGATCAAGCAAGGGACTAAAATCGACAATCTCGTGCAGATTGCGCACAACGTGACGATCGGAGCCCACTGCATTGTGGTCGCACAGGTCGGAATTGCCGGCAGCACCAAGGTGGGGCACCATGTCATGATCGGCGGACAGGCGGGATTGGCCGATCATCTCCAGATCGGCGACCAAGTGATGATTGCGTCACGGGCGGGGGTCAACCGGAGCCTGGAATCCAATCAGATCGTGTCCGGAGCGCCGGTTATGCCGCATGAGACCTGGATGAAGGCGCAGGCAGTGATCCCTCGCCTCCCCGAACTCCGACAGACAGTCCGCGCAATGGAGGAACGGTTGGCACAACTCGAAGCGTCGGTGGTGAAACGGCCGACCCCCCGCACCAAGACCAAGAAGCGATCGCGTTAGCGGCCGGCCTCGACCCGCCATTTATTTAATCACGCCACGCCAACTAAACAGCTTGGCCCAATAGAATCCCGCCCAGGGCATCAAGACAGCAGGCAGGACATCCAGCGACCCTTGGAACAATGCGGTCCCCGAAGCGCCGAAGATCACCGTTATCGCTCCCATGTACGCCAGTGGGATAAAACGACGTCCTGGACGCACGATCGAGGGGACTTCCGGCTCCGCCTTCACCTTCTTGGACGTGCGAGCCACCGCGACCCGCATCCTCGCGGCAAACACTTCCGGGACGTGCGCCAACAGGTATCGGTGATAGCGAGCCTGGGCCCACCCAAAGAGAGCTCCCACCACTAGGAGCCCTGAGCTAGATAGAAACGTCGTCCATGTGTAGGTATTGTCGGCGAGCAGCTGGTACCCCAGCGATCCGACTCCGCCGATCATGCAGACGAGTCCGACCACACCGGCGGGAAACAAAATATATGACCGCACATAGTGACGCGCCTGCTCCGCAATTTCTTGTTGCCGCCATACGGTGACAAGTTTCGGCATGTGAATCCTTCTGTCGACTACTCTCACATTTCCAGCACGACCGCACGACGAATCGGCGGCGCATCATATCATCCTCCTGCACACACCGCATGACATCTCTGAAGACGCCACTGGAGAGGGTACCGGGTCGTTCGCACGAGAAGGACTCGATCCAGTCGATGGTTTTCTGACAACGTTGGCGCGTTCCATCCACCAGCGTGAGAATGATCGCCCGATCTCCCGAATCGTCTTGCGCTACGGGGAGATTCTTCTTCATCTCTCCGACGAGCCCCATCACCACAGCCGTTCGTGTCATCGTCTTGACTGGCATGAATTAGCTATGTCCACAAATGATGTGAACCCCTTGTGGATAACCATGTGGATGGATGACCATCCGCACTGACGCACACACGACCTGACAAACTGCCTAATCGTTAGGCAGACAATCATTAGCGAATTCAATATCATAGGAATAATCCATGTGAAGGTACCTATGGCGTGCAGACGGTGCCGCAATGGAAAGCAGAAATGCGCTAAACATCAAATGGGGGATTAGGCAGGCAAGATCTCGCTGATAGCCGACCGTTCGATCCGGCCGATATTGACCCACTGCTCCGCCATGGGGACCAAGGCGTGGATGCGCGATTCAACCGTTTCTAGACGCTGCGGCAACGTGGCGGTCTTTCGATAGGCCGCCACCATGAGGAACGACCGCAATCCTTGGAGAAACATCGTCATCATTGAAGCTCCGACACGATTCGCCGCATCATAGAGGGCTTCGACTTGCTCGACGATCGGACCGAGTTGCGAGGTCGTCACAAAATCCGTCAGACCTGCTTGACGCAAATTAGCCAGGACACGACCGATCGTTGGAACCCGAGACCGTACATCGTCGAGGAACTCTTTATCCAAGCGATCGAGTTCTTGGAGAATTTGTCCGACAGAGGATACCTCGAGCCGATCGGCTTCAGGCTCGGCACGCTGAATGACGGCTTCCAGCACGTCTCGAGCCGGCTGCATGGTGCGCGATCGAGCCTGTTGCAACTCCCTCAAGGCCATCAACAGCTGTGGGCCTGACGTCACCGTCCCCGGCAGCGACACCGTCGGCTTGGAAGGAATCAAGGATGGATCCACCACAGCCGGAGCGAGCGCCTCCGTTTGTGAAGAAATCCCCCGATCGACCTCCGACCGGTCTTCACGCTCCCCGGACAATTGGCGAACCGCCTGGGTGATGCGATGTAACCCCTCCTGGAACGGACCCAGCGCCGATACCATTGTATGAGGCTCTTGCTGCCCCACTTCGCTGAGGATCGGCAACAAATTCGACGCCATCTGCTCGATTGCCGACAGCTGCACCGTCGACGCCGACTTGGCCAAATTGGTAATGCCATGCAGCATCACCCCGTAGAGCTTAGGCCGCAGAGTCCCGTTCGCACCTTGAGCCAGCTGTTTGAGCGCCGATTGAATCTGCGCCAGCCATTCGTGTGCCTCTAGGGCGAAGAGCCCGATCACCTCTTTTTCGAAACTCGCGTCGACAACCTCTTGAGCCGGCAACCGATGCGATGCCCAGCGCTCTTGCCTCGATGGTGCAGATGCTCTCCTCTCCAGCCCCTCCGTTTTAGACTCCACTACACCTTGAATGGCACTCGCTATAGCATCCAGGCTTTCCAACAAGGAGGTAAACTGATCGGACCCCGACGCGATCGACGGCTCGTTCCGGCCTTGTGCCGGCTCTTTCGTCACAGGCACCCGCGCCATGTCGGGCGCTTCCAATGTTTCGATGATAGAGACGAGCGGCGACTGACTGAGATCGAGCTGTCGAGGATGGCCATGGAGCGGATCGCCGCCGACGTGCACCACCGGACGGAGGGGGAACGCGGTATTCACCCGAATCACCGACCCTACTTCACCAGTCGTCAAGCGGACCGACGTCCCTAACGGATAGGCGGAAAGCTGTTCGACCAGCGCCTTGAGCACCTCGCGGGGAAACGCGGTCCGCTCTGCAACCATGAGTTCCCGCACGGCCTCATGGGGGAAGAATCGGCGGCGGTAGGCACGCGGGCTCACCAACGCATCAAAGACGTCCACCACGCCGATGAGCTGGGCTAACTCGCTGATCTGCCGGCCCTTCAATTTGTTCGGATAGCCTTGTCCGTTCCATCGTTCATGGGCCTGGCGAACGATTTGCGCCAGCCACTCGTACTTGGGACCGAGTTTGTGAACAGCCTGGTAGCCCAGTTCAGGATGCTGTTCGATCAGGGTCCGTTCATCCTGGGTCAGCCGACCGGACTTCGTCACTAACGATTGCGGAACGGCAAAGAGCCCGATATCGTGGATGAGCCCAGCCAGCGTCAACCGCTCCAGCTCTTTTCCGTAGTATCCCAGACCGGCGCCGACTTTCGTTGCCAAAATCCCGACGTTGATCAGATTTGTAATGAGCGGCGGACCGGCAGGACCTCCCAAGGCCTTTACCACCAACTGGTCGCTGCGCTTCAGGGCGTCAGCAATCCCGATAGCCAGAGTCGATAAGGCTTCGATGTCGAGTGGATCTTGTCGTTGTATCGCGACAGCGACAGCCGTCAGCTGATCCTCCGCAATGCGATACCAGTCGATGGTGAGTTGATCGTTCATTCGCCGTACATGCCCAATCGGTCCATCAGCTATACTTCCGCGCGCGCCTGACGGATGATAGTTTTCCCGCATCCAATCTCACCGGTGAGCATGATCATGCCCTTGCGTCCCTGAATCCCGTACCGCAGCCGTTGCAGCGTCGCCTCGTGCTGAGGCGACGGCACGTAGAATCGCGGGTCCGGCACGTTATCGAACGGCGGGACTCGAAGCGCACACTAGCCCGTATAGTCAATGTCGTCGTGCATAAGCATTCACTCGTGGCGCGCCGCGCGCTCAGTCCAACATGCGTTCCATCATGAAGCAAGTCAAGGCGAGGAGACGAGACACGCCTTGGAACCACCCGGACCTTAGGACGAACTGGCAGGAAGCAATCCACCGATTGCAGCACGTTCAGCCCGCCCCTCCTCCACCCATTGATGAATGGCTCCTCCCACCCCCTGAAGACGTGTCCTCACCAACTCGACACGCGCCGCTGCCAGGAGAATCCGCTGGTGCAGCACCACCGTCAGAAAACTTTGCAACCCGGTAAAAAACGTCATGGCCATGCCGGCGTTTACCTGTTGCGCGTCCGTCCGTAATTGAGCCACATCTTTCAGCGACGCTTCCAGCGTGGTCTGCACCGGCTTGATCGATGTACCCTCCCGATCGAGTGAGGCAATCTGTTCGACCAGAACGGGCAGTCGTTCGTCCACCTGCTTGAGGAAGGACTCCTCCGCCTCTGCAACACGCTGAAGGAAGCCTTGGATCACGGAGACATCGACGCGCTCGACCCCTGCCTGTACCTGCCCGTTCATCTGATCGATCAGGGTCTGTATGAGAGAGCGACCGGCTGCTGAGGCAGGCGAGGCCTGTAATTGTTGGAGCCCCTTCAGAAAATCGACGGGCGAGACAGTCACCGCAAGCATGGCGGCCTCTGCAGCGCTGCCGTCGTCTTCGAACAAAATTCCCGTCGCGCCTGTGAGAGCAGTATGAATCTGCCCCAGCTGCTTGCAGAGGGAGAGAAACTCTTGGACTGACTGGGCTTTGCTCGGGTCTTTCAGAGCGTCGATGAAGGGAAGCGCGCCGAAACTTGCGCGTTCGACGTCCGGGAGATTGATCGTCGCGGCGGATCCGCCGAGGTTCGTCACCCCGGCCGTAATCGTGCCGATCAGTTTGGCATGGATCTCAGGAGGGGGACCCTGCTGCAG
>JBKJWE010000396.1:0-3982 GCA_046717045.1 Nitrospiraceae bacterium
TCCCTATTTACAAGCCAAGTTCCCCCGTCTGGATTTCAAGAAGCCGCATTTCGATCTCTGCTTCGCTGCACGCCGTTTAGGCCTCCAAGGCGGGCTGAAATCGATCGAGCGGGAGGTTCAGATCGACCGCGAGGCCGATCTCGCCGGGATGGACGGATGGGAAGCGGTGCGCCTGTGGCACCAGTGGCTGGGCGGCGACGAAGCCGCGCTCGATCGCTTGCTGCGTTACAACGCTGCCGATACGCGCAATCTTGAACCGCTGGCCGAGCTCATCTACGAACGGTTGGTCGCGCGATTGGGACCGCCTGTCTGCGGCATTCCGTTCCCGGGTGCGCAGACCGTTCCTGAGGCCACGCTGTGAGAGAGGCATCGGAATGGTTCGGCGTCGGGCGAACCGAGATCGGCCATGTTCGCCCCTCGAACCAAGATACATTCACCGTACTGAATGAGTGCGGCGTCTGGATCGTCGCAGACGGCATGGGCGGCCACCCGGGCGGCGATATTGCGGCGAAGATTGCCGTGGAGGTGGGCGCCGAACGGGCGCGCGCGCAGGTCGATGCGCTTCGCCGGAATCCGGACAAGGCCGCAGCGTTCGTGAAGGAACTGGTCGTCAGCGCCAATCAGCGCATTCATGACAAGGGGCAACAGCAGCCCGCACTCAACGGCATGGGAACGACCGTCGTGACCCTGGCCATCTTGTCGGCCCCCACGCCGATCGCCTATCTGGCCCATCTTGGCGACAGCCGCGCCTATCTTTATCGAGACGAGCGACTGACGCAGTTGACCCGCGACCACACGCTCGTCGAGCAACTTGTCCAGCAGGGTGTGATCGATGCCGCGGCCGCCAAAACACATCCGAAGCGACACGTGCTGACGCAGGGGCTTGGCATGGGCCTCGACATGATGCCGGAACAGTCGTCGACGCCCTTGACCTTCAATGACCTGTTGGTGCTCTGCAGCGACGGACTCACAAAAATGCTGGACGATGCCGACATCGCGCTCAGCCTGTCGCGCGCTCAAGGCGATGTCTATCGGGCCTGTCAGAATCTCGTTGAAGAGGCGTTGGGGCGAGGCGGCGAGGATAACGTGACCGTCATCGTCTGCGGCGTTCGCCGCGCATCGGTGGCAGGAACATAGCCATTGACAAGGTCCTATGGGCCATGTAGCCTCAGGCTCCAGCCTCGCTTTTATCTAAACGACCCTTGCATCGGATCGGATGAGGAGATCACGAATGTATGGTTCTCTGCGTGTCTGTCTCTGTGTGATTCTTGCCACGGCCCATTCGGTGGCGGTGACTCTTGCCGCGGAGGACGGCGGCGCGGAAGCCGTCGTCCGCGCGCTCGTGCAAGCCAACGCCGACAAAGACTTGTCCGCATTGTCTCGATTGATGGCCCACGACGCCGATATCACCAGCTACACCGTTGGCGGACGCAAGTATATCGGATGGCCCGATCTCGAACGAGATATGCAGGAAGAATTTACGGCTGCGGCCAAACTGGAATTGCCCATCACCGAACTGAAGGTCTGGACGAAAGGCGATGTCGCCTGGTTTACGATGGAATTGGATTACATCCGGACAGTCAAACAAGGCCAAGAAATACAGCGAGCGGTGTTGCCCCTTCGGGAAACCGGTGTGCTGGAGCGGCGCAACGGCCAATGGCTTTTGCTCTCGTGGCATGAATCCTTTCGAAATGCAGGTGGCGCGATCCATGTCGTCGACAAAGTCAAATCCGACGGGGCCATGATGCGTCCCGCGACGACCGGCGCCTCGACCGTTCCCGACTTGAGCGGCGAATGGGATATTCTCGAAATCGAAGACAATAAAACCTATAAGGCTACGCTGGATACTTCCGGGAACGGGCCCTACACGCAGCAGGGTGGGCGCTTCGTGACCACCAAGTTCGATGATCGCTTGTGGCAAGGCACCTGGCACCAGACCGGCAACGATCGAGAGGGTGGATTCGAAGTCTTGCTGTCGGAAGACGGAACGCAAGCCAAAGGCGTCTGGTGGTATGCACGCGTCGGCGATAAGACCAACATTCCGCCGCGTCAGTGGGGCGGCACGTATGTCTGGAAACGCCTGACCCCCCCGGCGACCAAACAATAGTCAGGTGGTCACCATTCGACATTCTTTATTCTTGGGAGGTTCTATGGTTCAGGTACTCCTCACCCTACTCTGTAGCCTCAGTGTCGCGCTGCCGGCCTTGGCCGATGGAGGTCACGCTCACGATCATCACGCCGTGCCTACATTGAACAATCAAACCACGACCAGGATCACCTACGGCGAGAATACTGTCACACTCACGTTCGGCCCGATCGATCTCCCCTCGGCCCATGACGGCGACTTGGCCGCCTCCCTGCCGAAACACGTCTTTCAGTTGCCGGAGGATATGTACATGACCGGCTACAAATCCGCGGTCTTTACCCAAGAGGGCAAGGCGCTCCCCAAGAACTTCCTCCATCACATCTTAATGCTCAACAACGACAAGCCGAGCGTCTCGTGCCCCGGCGAGCCGCTGTTTTTCAGCGGCGCAGGTTTAGAGATGACGGAAGCGCGGTTCCCCGAGGGATATGGGGTAAAGCTGGCGAAAGGACAAAATCTCATGTCAGTCGTGGCGTTCTATCATAAAGCGCCGCCGACCAAGAACGTGATGGCCAGCTTCACGATGTACATGGCGCCGAAGGGGACGATGGTCAAAGAGATGGACGTCTATCAAGTGGGCGTCAATGTGGTCTGCTACAGCAAATTTAGAAATCGCGGCCCTGATCAAACGGACGAGGGCATCGAGATCAAGTCCGGCGTGCGTGTGCATACCGCGCCGCTCAAGTTTTCCATGGACGGCTGCGTGAAATTCGCCTATCCACACGGTCACGACGAACTGCTGATGATCGCGCTGGAAAATAAGACGACGCAACAGACACTGCTCCGGACGGTGCCCGACGTGTCGCTCGACGGCACATTCCTCGAATTTCAGCCTCATCAAGTCTATAAAGATGCGCAAGGATTTCCGGTCACCAAGGCGGACGACTATGAGATGTTGATGGTGCATCACCATTTGCTGCAGAAAAAAGAACCGCAACACGGGATGGGAAACTACCTGCTCTATATGACGCCCGGCGCCTGTCCAAGCGCGCCGAGTACCGCTCACGCACAATAGCCGCGTTGCCGAGTCAAGCCCGGACCGTTTTTACAATCTGCACCGGTCCGGGCCCCACCCACGCACTGTTTTCTTCTGTCTCACGTTCAAAATTGTTCGTGTGAAGTCGCACGGAACGCCACCCCCTACCAAAGAAGGATCCGTTCCTACGGCCGACGGACTGGGTTTCTTCCCACCGCGTATGTTATTCAGATGCTCACGCTGAGCAACCTGTTCCACTTCTCTCTACCTTGATTCAGGGACAGGTGTGCCTCAGTCTCGGCGAGAGCGAACGTTGTTATATCGCTCTGGGATTGGGTTTGCTCGGAATCCCCAGAAGCACAGGGATGTCTTGATGCCGCAGAGTGAGCCCGTCACGATCCTGATCGTCAGCGAGCAGGCTGACGCTATCAAGCTCATCACCATCAGTTTGCGCGGAATATTTCCCGGCTGCCGCGTGGACGTCGTGTATTCTGCCGAGGAGGCCCGCCAGTGGGCCACCCTGCAGGACTGGACGGTGCTCCTCATCGATGCGGCCTGCCTGACCGACGATCACGCGACGCTCATCAGCGATTTGAAACGGCAGCGCCCCTATGCCGCCGTGATCCTCCACAGTGATCAGATCGATTCCGCCGCCGCGCTCCAGGCCCTCCAAGCCAATGTCGATTTCTTTCTCTCGACTAGATCGCCGGCATTTCTTACCGAGCTCGTCTTTACCGTCAGAGAAGCCATCGACAAACGCGAGCTCCGGCTCAGACTCGACCACAGGGATGAACGCCATCGAGGCCTGCTCGATTCGCTGAGCGACATTCTCTACGAGGTCGATGCCGCGGGCCGTTTCGTGT
>JBKJWE010000397.1:0-6660 GCA_046717045.1 Nitrospiraceae bacterium
TCGGCATGTGTCAGTGGGGAGCGAAGGAACTGGCCGAGATCGGCTATGCCTTTTCGACGATACTCCTGTACTATTATCCCGGGACCGAACTTCAGAACATGGCGCTGACCAATAGCCCTACGCCACCCCCTTCCTGATGCAGCTGTCCGAGTTCGACTTTCCGTTCGATCCTGCGCTCATTGCGTCTCAGCCTGTTCTGCCTCGAGATCGAGCCAGGCTCTTAGTCGTCGATCGCCGCGTGCCGTCCTTCGCACATCGTTCTATCCAAGACCTCCCAACTCTCTTGTCGATGGGCGACCTCCTCGTGGTGAACAACACGCGCGTGCGGCCAGCACGGATCGCCGGGCGGAGACGGCGAACAGGGACCGAGGTCGAACTGCTCTTCGTGAACGGATTGAGCGATGGAACCTGGGAGGTTTTGGTCAAGGGGAAATGGAAGCCGGGAGACGTGGTGGACGTCACGCCTGATTCCCGTGTCATGATCGTTGAACGGAGTGGCGATCGGACACGAGTCAAGATTGAGAGTGTGAAACCCGTTCACGAGTTTTTCCACGAATCGGGCCGCATGCCGCTGCCACCCTATATCAAGCGTCAGCCTATGGACGAAGATCGCGAATGGTATCAAACGGTCTTTGCGCAGCCCGAAGGGGCGATCGCGGCGCCGACGGCGGGGTTGCATTTTACGCCGGCGTTGCTCGCGGTATTACAACAGCGCGGCATCGGAGTGGTGACTGTGACTCTGCACGTGGGAATCGGCACGTTCAAGCCTGTGACCGCCGAGCGAATCGAGAATCATCGGATGGGAGCGGAATGGGTGGATGTCGGAGTCGATGTCGTGGCCGCTGTCGACAAGGCCAAGCGGGCGGGCGGACGCATTGTGGCCGTGGGGACGACCGTCGTTCGCGCGCTCGAAACCGCCGCCCGTCAAGACGGACCGTTCGGTCCCTATCGAGGGGAGACGAGTCTGTTCATTACGCCTGGGTGCACGTTCCACCTCGTCGATGGCATGCTGACCAATTTCCACTTGCCGCGAACGACGTTGTTGATGCTGGTATCGGCATTGGCCGGCACGGAGCGCTTGCGGCAGGCTTACGAAGAAGCCGTACGAGAGCGGTATCGGTTTTACAGTTACGGCGACGCGATGTTGATCCTGTGAAAAAGTCTGAAAGTCGTCACATCTTCAAGTCTAAAAGTCCCGGCCGACGATCACGGAGATTTTACGACTTGGTGACCTTAGGATTTGATGACGTGACGACTTTTTTATGGGGGTACTACAGTAATTCTCTGTTGATCTTGATAGGGACGGTCGCTTTGAGCGATTCGGTGTAGGCCATGAGCGCGCGTTGTTGCTTCTGAAAGAGGACGTCTTGCATCGCGCGATCTTTGGCGGCGGCGATTTTGACCGGATCGGATTCTGTCTGGCGTAAGGTCAGCGCTTGTGCCTCTGCCAGCTCGGTGGGAGTGAGGACGACGGCGTCGCGGACCACCATGCGCGCCTTGTTGCCCAGGAGCTCCTTCGTTTCCATCGCTTCAAAGATGGCTGGCGTCAGATGGTTGGCGGCGAGGAGTCGCTGATAGAGCTCCGGGTCGAACGTGCCGTTTTTTTGAAAATCCGGGATCTGCATGATGACGTCGCGCAAGTCTTCGCTGGTCACAGTGATGCCCATGGTCTTTGCAGCGATCAGCCAGGTTCGATTATCGACGAGCTGCTCGACAACGTATTGCTTGATCGTTTCGTCCTTAAATTCTCCAGGCACCTTATCCTTGTAAAACCGATAGGTGTTTTCGTAGGCTTTTCTGAACTCATCCCGTGAGACGCTGAGATCCCCGACGGAGGCGACGACTTGGCCGGGCTGATCGCCGAAGCCCCACCAGCCCATGGTAATGATGAACGCAATAGCAAGAACCCCCATAATGGATTTGAGGAGCCACGGGTAGCTGTGGGCGGCTTCTCGCATCAATTTGATCATGACAACGCTCCAATGAAATAATCTGCGGATTGTACTGAGCGGGATATTCAAAGGCAAGGGTATCCCCCCGATTCGCCAAAGACCGATTTGTTTGTGCAAGATGGTCGAATTTGTTATACTTTGCCACTAATTGCGAGGAGATCCCTTGGCAGAGGAGGTTGGCCGGGTTCAGTCGCTCGGTGCCGGGGTATACCCCAAGGCGCAGATCCTGAATCGCTGTATCGCCAAATTGATCGATCTCTTCCTCGTGGCTGCGGCAGGAGAAGTGATCGCTCCGGTCGGATTCCTTGCGGGAGTGGCGTATATCCTTGTTGCCGACGGATTTGCCGGCGGACGCAGTATCGGGAAGCGACTCATCGGTCTTCAAACGATCCATCCGGATACACGCGAGGCAGCGGGATTTCGGGAGTCTATTATTCGAAACATGCCGTTTGCGGCGGCCCAACTCGCCTTTGCCGTGCCGTATGTCGGATGGATCGTATCGGTCGCAATCGTGGCATTTGAAACGGTATTGATTATCGGGAATGAACAGGGGCGGAGACTAGGCGATGAGGTCGCCGGCACGCAGGTGTTAGACGCAGGTCGATTGGCGCTGCCCGACTGACCTCGCGCAGGGGGCGGAGAAAGCCTGAGCGGAAGGGAGAGCAATCGTGGGTTTCACGAGTGATATCTTCGGATGGTTTTCGAACGATCTTGCGATCGATCTCGGAACGGCCACGACCCTCGTCTATGTGCATGGGAAAGGGATCGTGTTGAACGAACCCTCCGTCGTCGCGATCGAAAAAAAGACAGAAAAGGTCCTCGCCGTCGGCGCCGATGCGAAGAAAATGTTGGGGCGCACGCCCGGCAATATCGTGGCGGTGCGGCCGATGAAGGAAGGCGTCATCGCCGATTTCGAGATGGCCGAGCAGATGCTGAAGCGCTTTATCCAGAAGGCGCACAACCGGAGCGCCTTTGTCCGTCCCCGGATCATCATCGGCGTGCCGTCGCGGATTACCCAAGTGGAACAGCGAGCCGTGCGCGATTCGGCCGAGTTGGCCGGCGCGCGCGAAGTCTATTTAATCGAAGAGCCGGTTGCGGCGGCGATTGGGGCGGGGCTCCCGATTACGGAGCCCTCCGGCAACATGGTCGTCGATGTCGGGGGCGGGACAACCGATATCGCCGTGATTTCGCTCGGAGGCATCGTCTATAGCGAGTCCGTGAAAGTCGCGGGCGATCGCATGGACGACGCGATCATGAACTATATCAAGAAGAAATATAACCTTCTCATCGGCGAACATATGGCCGAACGGATCAAATTCGAGATCGGCTCCGCCTATCCCTTTGAGGAACGTAAGACCATGATGATTAAAGGACGCGACCTGATTTCCGGCATTCCCCGCACGCTCGTGGTGGATGACGCGGAAATCCGGGAAGCGTTGCAGGAGCCTATCGGAACGATCGTTAACGCGATCAAGGTGGCCCTGGAGAACACCCCGCCGGAATTGGCGGGCGATATTATCGATCGTGGCATCGTGCTGACGGGAGGGGGGTCGCTGCTGAAAGGCATGGATACCCGCTTCCGGGAAGAAACGAACTTGCCGATCATCACCGTGGATGATCCGCTGACTTCCGTCGTGCTGGGAGTCGGCAAAATCCTCGATGAATTGGATCTGCTCGCCAAAGTCTCGGTGATGTCTCAGGCCAATACCTACCGGTAAGGTTCCATCCCTTATGTGGATGGTTAATTTTCGTACTCCGTATGGCGCTAGGCGTCTGGCGCTTGTCTGTTTCTCGCTCCTTCTGCTCGCCGTCTTTCTGTTTCCCAGTCAGAGCCAAGGATTGCTCCAGTATCTGGATGGGCCGATCGGCCAGGTCGTCCGTCTGCCGCTCGAAGCGATCGCGTCGCTCGATGACGGCGTCTCGGATCTGTGGCAGCGCTACGTGGCCCTCCAGGGCGTCCAGAGCGAAAATCAGCAGCTCAAGCGGGATCTCGAGTGGTTGCAGGGGCAGAATAGCCAGTTGCGCGAAGCGGCGGCCGCCACAGAACGGTTAGCAGCCTTGCTGAAATTTAAGGAGCAGGCGACGCCGACGACAGTTGCGGCCCAAGTGATTGGGCGTGACGCAACGAATTGGTTCCAGGCGGTCATTTTGAACAAGGGTGAGAACGATGGGATTCAGAAGAACATGGGCGTTGTCACACCGGCGGGCGTCGTGGGACGAGTGGTCAAAACGACCGCTGTCTCGTCCGTCGTGCTCCTCCTCACCGATTCAAAGAATGCGATTGCAGGATTGATTCAACGCACGCGGGACGAAGGCATCGTCGAGGGTACGCAAAGGGGGCACGCTCGGCTGAAATATATTCCCTTGCTCTCGACCGTGAAGGAAGGCGATCGCGTAGTGACGTCCGGGTTGGTCGGCGGATTTCCACGCGGGCTGGCGATCGGAACGATCACCCACATCGACAAAGAGGAAGGTGCGCTCTTCCAATCGGCGGAACTGACTCCGGATGTAGACGTGAGCCGGGTGGAGGAAGTGCTGGTCATTCAGGCTCCCTACGGCACCGTCGCGGGAGAAGACGGCAGGGGCCTCCGTACGGGGTTCTCAAAGCCATGAAAGCGCTGTTCAATTTCGGCCTTCTGCTCGTGCTCGTTCCGCTCCAGACGACATTGCTTCCTCATGTAACTGTGTGGGGCGTCAAGCCCGACATGGGCTTGGTGGCGGTCGCGTTGATCGGATTGCTGGCCGGCGAACTCGAGGGATTCTTAATGGGAGTGGCTATCGGCTGGGTGGTGAGTCTGTTTTCCGTCGGAGACCTCTGGCTGAATGTACTGACGAAAGGCGGAGTCGGGCTATTGGCCGGACTCTTGGGCCGGCAAGTCTCGCATGTGACGCCCATGTTCGTCGGAGTAGGGTTGTTCGCGAGCTCGCTGCTCACCGGCATGGCAGCCATCCTCACGTTCGAGCATGGGGAGGCGTCGAATATTTGGTGGATGATTCAGTCGGTCGTGCTCCCGCAGGCTTGTTTCGATGCGGCGGTGGGGGCAGGCTTCTACGCCTTACTGATGTACTGGTACGACGTCGATCGCGTAAGAGCCGAAGAACGAAGTTTGCGCGGATTGCTGAGGGGAGCCTGATCATCCATGACGATGGTAGGCATTCACGATTCAGAACTGGGCGAGTTGCAGCGCCGATTGGTGATTCTGCGCGTCGGCTTGCTGCTGGTGGTGGCGTTGCTCGCCTTGCGCCTGTGGCATTTGCAAATTCGAGAAGGCCCGTATTACCGGGACCTCTCGGAGAATAATCGCACTCGGTCTGTCATCCTCGAACCCGCCCGAGGGCTCATCTACGACCGTAACGGGGTGTTGTTGGCGAACAACGTGCCGAGCTTTACCCTCTACGTGTCGCTTGAAGATGTGAAGGATCGTGAGGTCTTGATCGAGCAACTCGCCAATCTGTTGGGTCTTGATCCGGCGCTGATCAGGAAAAAATTGAGCACCAAGGGTGGAAAACAGTTGCCGCGCAAGGTCAAGGATCGTCTGAGCCTGCGAGAGGCGACGTTGATCGAATCGAACCGTTTAGATCTTCCGGGTGTGATGATTCAGGTTGAGTCGCAGCGCAACTATCCGAGCGGACTTACCGCCTCCCACGTATTAGGGTATGTCGGCGAAGTCTCGGCGGAGCAATTGGAGAAGCCCGAGTTCGCCGAGCTGCATCAAGGGAGCATCGTCGGTCAGTACGGCGTCGAGAAGTTTTTCGACCGTGTCGTCCGCGGGCAGGCAGGGGAGAAGAGCATCGAAGTGGACGCGCTGGGGCATGAGAAGCAGACGGTGGTGGTCGTTCAACCCCACGCAGGAAACGATTTGTATCTGACCATCGATGCGCGGTTGCAGAAACTCGCGGAGAGTCTCCTGGGGCAAGAGTCCGGCGCGATCGTGGCGCTCGATCCCACAACGGGAGACGTCCTGGCCATGGCGAGCCGCCCCGGGTTCGACCCCAATGTGCTCTCGCGCGAACTCACGCCGAAACAATGGGTCGAGATCGTCCAGGATGAGGGGCGCCCGCTGAACAATCGAGCCTCGCAAGGGCAGTATCCGCCGGGGTCGACGTTCAAAGTGATGATGGCGGCCGCGGCGTTGGAGAGCAAAACGATGACGCCGTCCAGTACGGTGCATTGCAACGGCGGCTACCAGTTCGGCCGGCGGCTCTATCATGACTGGAAGAAGGGCGGGCACGGCTCGGTCGATCTCCGGGCCGCGCTGGTCCATTCGTGCGACGTGTATTTCTATACGGTCGGGCAACGAATGGGAATCGACACGATAGCCGACTACGCGCATCAGTTTGGGCTGGGCATGGAAACCGGGATCGAATTGCCGTCTGAGAGGGTTGGGATCGTGCCTTCGACGGAGTGGAAGCAGAAGGCCAAGCGCGAACAGTGGCTGCCAGGCGAAACCATCTCGGCGTCGATCGGACAGGGTTATGTCACGGTCACGCCACTGCAGATGACCAGTCTCATCGGCACGGTGGCGAACGACGGGGTCATGTATCGTCCGCGCCTCGTACAGGCGGTGATGGATCGCACGAGCGAGCAGCTCCAGCACATCCCTGCCGTGCCGAAGAGCCGATTGAAGATGAAGGTCGAGACGCTGAAGTTGATTAAGGAGGCGTTGGCCGGCGTCGTCAAAGAAGGGACGGGCGGACGTGCGAGATC
>JBKJWE010000398.1:0-4269 GCA_046717045.1 Nitrospiraceae bacterium
GCCCCCTTCAAGGCCTCCCATGCCCGGTCGATGTCTTCCGGACGGGCACGGGCTAAGCTGCAGATGGTCGGCCCTTCCACTTCTTGTGCAATCCGACGAACGGCTTCGAAATCTCCTGGAGAACTATAGGCAAACCCGGCCTCGATGATATCGACACCAAGACGCGCCAGCTGCTTCGCCACCATGACCTTCTCTTCCACATTCATACTGGCCCCCGGCGATTGCTCGCCATCACGGAGCGTCGTATCGAAAATTCTGATCATGCGTGTCATGTGTGCACTCCTCTCTTCATCAGGCTGCTCAAAAAGTCCTTCCGGCAAGGCCGCAGGGAGTGAGATCCCTGAAGCGTACTGGCTGCTACGGTGAAGGGATCGAGCGACCGAGAACGCCGCAGGAAGGCTTTTTCAGCAGCCTGAAAGACACAAAAGCCTCCATCCCTAAGACCCAGGGACGGAGGCTTGAATACGCTCCGTGGTACCACCCTGATTCAGTCGTGAACAGCGCGACGCTGTTCACAACCCTTCATTCAACCCACTCACGAGGGCGAGGCGGAATCCGCTACTCTCGCTTCACGGATTCGGCTCAGAGGCCAGTTCGGCGAAACACAGGCTGGTTTGCACCACCCACCAGCTCTCTCACAGGATGTTGAAAACCGCCGCCAGCTTTGTTCTCGCATCGCTCAAAGGCTCACCGTACAGCCCAACCGTACGCCTCGCCTTTTCGCTCACTGCGGCCGCGCTGGACGACCGTTTTGAACATCCTGATTTCTGCGCTCTCGCTTACTACTCCTCGTCACAGCCGTTAGAACTTCGACTCGACGACCGATGGCTCTGGTTTCCCAGCAGCACGCTTCCCAAGCGCTTTTCCAATCATGACGATCACTCGCTCGACCGGGCCAAAGAGGGCATAGCCAGCGAAGATCACAAATAACATAACTTGGGGCCAGGCCGCTACCATCATCACCGCTAAAATCCCCCACACTAAATAGGTGATGTGGCGCCCCCCACGAAACTTCAGGTCCTTGAAGCTACGATACTTAATCGTGCTGACCATTAGGAATGAAAGCGCCAGCGTAATCACGAGCACCAAAATCGGCTTCACTTCTGATCCCATCCGCACCGCGTGATGGTCGAAAATCACGAGCGACGCCACGACACCGGCCGCCGCAGGAATTGCCAACCCGATGAAATATTTGCTGTCCGACAGGGCCACGGTGGAATTGAACCGCGCCAACCGTACTGCTCCCATTGCCACATAGGCGAACATCACCGCGATCCCGAACGTTCCCTGCCCGCTGAGTGCCCATGAATAGATCAACAGACCAGGCGCCACGCCGAACGAAACGACGTCGGAAAGCGAATCGTACTCGAGACCGAAATGACTGGTGCTGTTAGTCAACCGCGCTGACTTTCCGTCCAAGACGTCGAACACCATGGCGACCAGAATGGCAACGGCCGCCGCCATGTAGTTGGCATTGAACACCGACAGAATCGCAAACACGCCGCAGAATAAATTACCCGTCGTAAAGAGATTGGGAATAAGGTGCATCGCGGCCTTGTGACGCTTTCCGCCTTTCGCAAACGATTGTCGAATCCCTGTCGTTCTCATGGCAGTACCCCCACCACCGTTTCACCACCCTTGACCCGATCGCCGACCGACACTTTCATCGTCGAATCCAACGGAAGAAACGTATCCATGCGCGATCCGAATCGAATCAACCCATACCGCTCGCCACGCTGAACCCGATCGCCCTGCGAGACCCAGCAGACGATCCGGCGGGCGATCAATCCGGCCACCTGCACGCAGACAACCTTCGCTCCCTGCGCAGTCCGAACCAGGATCGCATTCTGCTCGTTCTTGAGAGTCGCTTCTGGCTTACTCGCCACTAAAAATATTCCTGGCTGATACTGTACCCGCTCCACGATCCCTTCGCAAGGCACGCGGTTAATATGCACATCGAACACGTTCAGAAAGATGCTGAGACGGATACTCTTTTCTTTCAGGAACCGCGGCTCGAACTCTTCCTCGATTGCCACGACTTTGCCGTCGCCGGCGGCAACGACCAAGCCAGGCCCCTGTGGGATCACCCGAGCGGGGTTGCGAAAAAACCAAGCGGTAAAGAGCGTGAACCCGCCTGCGATGACGGCCGGAATCGTCCAGCCCAGCAACCCTGCGACGAGCGTACCCCCGGCCGTAATGCCGACGAAGGGAATTCCTTCTTTGGCGATGGGAATGCCGACTGCACGGTCAGCCACAGTGTCGCCTCGGTTCTTCAGAAAGGATGTTCAAACCGACCACTGTTCTCACCCGCCCAGCCCGGACGCGCCGAGACGCGTCCACTCCCAGGTAGGGCCGCAGCGAGCAACAAGCCGAGACGTACGTTTTTGGAGTACGTTGAGCCTTTGAACGACGGGAGAACGACGCTGGCGGTCGGTATCAACATCATCCTGTTAATTTTTGGACTTGTCGACCAGCTGGTCTTTCTTGAGCCACGGCATCATGGCGCGCAGTCGAGCACCCACTTCCTCGATCGGATGGGCTTCGCCTTTAGCCAGGAGCGCATTGTAGACGGGACGGTTGGCTTGATTCTCCAGCACCCATTCTTTGGCGAACTGGCCCTGCTGGATCTCTCCGAGGATTTTCTTCATCTCCCGCTTGGTCTCCTCCGTCACGACACGGGGACCGCGGGTGATATCGCCATACTTGGCGGTGGTGCTGATAGAGTAGCGCATATTGGCGATGCCGCCTTGATAGATCAGATCGACGATCAATTTGACTTCATGGAGACATTCGAAATAGGCCATCTCGGGCGAGTACCCGGCCTCGACCAACGTCTCGTACCCGGCTTGGATCAGCGACGTGAGCCCGCCGCAGAGGACCACTTGCTCGCCGAAGAGATCGGTTTCCGTTTCTTCACGGAAGTTGGTTTCGATGACGCCCGCTCGTCCGCCGCCGATCGCACTGGCATAGGCCAACCCGACTTGCCTGGTCGTCCCGCTCGGATCCTGGTGGATCGCCAATAAACAGGGCACGCCGCTGCCTTTGGTATATTCCGACCGTACGAGATGGCCGGGCCCCTTCGGCGCAACCATGAACACGTTGATCGAGGCTGGCGGCACGATCTGCCCAAAATGAATATTGAAACCATGGCCGAAGGCAAGATAGGACCCAGGCTTCAAGTTCGGTGCGATTTCCTGCCGATAAATCGCGGCCTGCACTTCGTCCGGCGCGAGGATCATGACGACATCCGACGCCTTCACGGCATCGGCCACCGGCATGACCTTCAATCCGCTCTGCTCCGCCTTCTTCCACGAGGCCCCTTCGCGCAAGCCGATAACGACGCTCACGCCGCTCTCCTTCATGTTGAGAGCATGTGCGTGGCCTTGGCTGCCGTAGCCGATCACCGCGACCTTCTTGTTCCGGATCTGCTGAATGTCAGCATCTTTATCGTAGTATATCTTCATCGCTCGCTCCTACAGTTCCTAGGTGTAAAAATCGTGGATCGTTTGCTCGTCGGCTACTCGCGGACGACCTTTTTAGGCTGAGCCGAAGCCGGCCTGAGTGGCTCGCGGGCCACCGCCACACGTCCGGTGCGCGTCAACTCTTTGATACCGAGGGGCTGCAAGAGATTGATGATGGCTTCGATCTTCCGCGGATCGCCCGTCACTTCGATCGTATAGGTCGCGGGGGTGGAATCGATGACATTCGCTCGGAAGATATCGGCGATTCTCAAGGCTTCGGCGCGATCCTCCGCCTTCGTATGCACCTTGATGAGCGCGGTTTCCCGCGACACAAAATCGTTTTCGTTCAGATCCACGACTTTGATCACGTCGATCAGTTTGTTCAGCTGCTTGACGATCTGCTCGATGATGCGCTCATCCCCGGACGTGACGATCGTCATCTGAGACATCGAGGCATCGAGGGTCGGCGCAACCGAGAGGCTTTCGATGTTAAAGCCGCGGCCGCTGAAGAGTCCGGCGATGCGGGACAAGACCCCGAACTTATTCTCGACCATGACTGAAATTATGTGTTCCATCGCATTCAATGCTGAGGAGTGCGTGCTGAGAACTGAGCGACCTACTCAGCACTGAACACCCATCGCTCAGGACCCCTTTAGGCCGTGAGGACGGTATCTTTGTCTTACGGCGTCACCGCACCGGCTTGCGACTGCTTCTTCTTGAGTTCGGGTGGATCTTCGAGAATCATCTCGTGATTGCAGCCGCCGGCCGGAATCATCGGATAGCAGTTCTCGTACGGATAGGTCGGGAC
>JBKJWE010000399.1:0-3123 GCA_046717045.1 Nitrospiraceae bacterium
GGCCTGGGCTCCGAGGCAGTTGCCGCCTGTACCTCTGCGGCAAGGCTCTGCAAGGCCGATTTGCTCACCGGAATCGTGGGAGAATTTCCAGAGCTGCAAGGCGTCATAGGCGGCTATTATGCGCAGCATGAGAAACAGCCCGCGGCTGTCAGCGAGGCGATCATGGATCATTACAAGCCGCGTGGCATGGAGGGTGAGCTGCCCCGATTACCGGAAGGCCAGGTGCTCTCGTTGGCGGATCGGCTCGATACGATCGCCGCTTTTTTTCAGGTCGGCATGGTGCCAACGGGCTCGGAAGATCCCTTCGCGTTACGCCGGCACGCGGCGGCCGTGGTGCGAATTGTCGTGGAAGGATTGCAAAGCCGTGGTGGAGCGCTCGACCTCGGAGCCTGTATCGCCAGTGCTTGTCGCATCGTCGCCGAATCGGGGATCAAACCGGCACAGCCGGGAGACGGGACAGCTCTCCGCCGTGTCAGCGATTTTATCTTCGAGCGGCTTCGGCACTTCGCGCGAACCAAACATGAGCTGCGAGACGATGTGATGGAGGCCATTCTGATCGTGGCAGATCCTCACCGATTCGATCTGCAGGACCAGCTTGCGAAGATGCAGGCATTGCAAGAAGTGACCAAGCGTGCGGAATTCGATCCCTTGATTGTCGGATTTAAGCGAGCCCATCGATTGGTTGAAAAAGAGAAGTGGGATCAGCAGCCAGTCGACTCCGCTGTGTTCAAAGACCCTGCTGAAAGCGAACTGCATCGGCAGATCGGGCTCTGTCGTGGCGACTACGAGGGGCAAATGCAGAAGGGATACTACCGGGACGCGCTGGAGGCGATGGTCCGGCTTAAACCGTCGATCGACGCCTTTTTCGCGGCAGTCATGGTGAATGCGGAGGATCCTGTGCTGCGCAATAACCGGCTCTCGCTGTTGAAGGATGTGGATGGATTCTTCATGTCATTCGCGGACTTTTCGAGGATTGTGGTACAAGGGGGGTAGGGAGGAGCAGCACTTATTGCCGGTCTCTTGCTCCCGGAGCGCGCACGATCTGAATGTGCTCGCTCGACGGCCGCAGTGAGACCGGCAATAGGCGCCGCTCCTGGGAGATGAACAGAGGGAAGGGGAGACCCAAAGAGTTGTGAGCGTCGTTGGACGCGCGCAGTAGGGGGCTCATCCAGACCACCTCTTATGTGAGACGGAACGGGCGGACGTGGTTATGGATCAACCATTGTCGGACGATCAGCGGCGCACAAGCAAAGTCCGTCGTTTCACCGTTGGTGTTTCCATCCTCCTTATGGTCCTCTGTAATACGATTCTGCTCGTGGGGGTCAGATTTAGCGGGGTGAATCTCGACGAGTTGGTCAAGGCCCCGGATCTCTTCAATGACAGGCAAGATGTCTGCCTGCGGTTGAGTTGGCAATCGATGGCTGGGGCATCAGAACCGATTCGTCTCTGCTCGGAATGGATCAATCTGGCTGATCCGACCGGCAAGACCCATCACATTCAACAAGGCACGAAACTCACGCAAGGGCCTGATGGCCATTACTATATCGACCGTGGTATTAAAGCGGATTATCGGTTGTTGATATTAGTGCTGTTCGTCATTGCGGTGATCGTCTGCGGATTGGCTGCGAAGTGGTATCTGGTCAGACGCTATCGATTGCATCTCGAAATGGCAGCAGCACATCGGGCGTCGCTCGTGCATTGAACTGAATTCAGCGGAAGAGGAGAGGTCACGTGGCGAAGAAATACGTCTACTACTTTGGCGACGGCAAGGCCGAAGGCACCTCCAATATGAAGGAGCTGCTTGGTGGGAAGGGCGCAGGTTTGGCCGAGATGACGAATCTTGGCATTTCCGTGCCGCCCGGCTTCACCATTTCGACCGAAGCCTGTGTTGAATATTACAAGCAAGGGAAGAAGTATCCTCCGGGCATGTGGGACGCGGCACTCCAATCGTTGAAGCGCGTGGAGCGTTCTATGGGCATGGGGTTCGGCGATCCCGAGCGGCCGCTCCTCGTGTCGGTGCGTTCCGGCGCTCGCGCCTCGATGCCAGGCATGATGGATACGGTGTTGAATGTCGGGCTCACGACCAAGACGGTCGAAGGCTTGGCGGTGAAAACGCACAACGATCGGTTTGCTCAGGACAGCTATCGACGGTTCGTCTCCATGTTCGGCAGCATCGTTATGGGCGTGCCGCGCGAACATTTCGAAGCTATTCTCAAACATAAGAAGGCTGAAGTTGGAGTCACGCATGAAACGCATCTGGATGCGCGGCACCTCCGTGAGCTAGTGGCGAGCTTCAAGGCGCTCATCAAGGAAGAAACGAAGAAAGATTTTCCGGACGAACCGATCGATCAACTGCGTCTGGCGGTCAGGGCTGTGTTCTCCTCCTGGTTTGGCGCCCGCGCGATCACCTATCGACGACTCTACGGCATCCCCGATTCGTGGGGGACGGCGGTCAACGTCGTGGCCATGGTGTTCGGCAACATGGGCGAGACGAGCGGAACCGGTGTGGCATTTACCCGCAGCCCGAGCTCGGGTGACAAAGCCTTCTTCGGCGAGTGCTTGATGAACGCGCAGGGCGAAGACGTGGTGGCGGGAATCAGAACGCCGTTACCGGTAACGGCCCTCGCGAAGAACGTACCGGAGGCGTACAAAGAGCTGGAGCACACCTATAAGAAGCTCGAGAAGCACTACCGCGACATGCTCGACCTGGAGTTCACGATCCAGGAAGGCAAGCTCTATATGCTGCAAACCCGTGTGGGAAAGCGCACAGGGATTGCCGCGGTGAAGATTGCCGCCGACATGGTGAAGGAAGGGCTCATCTCCAAAGCGGAGGCGGTGCAGCGGATCGGCCCCGATCAGTTGGCTCAGTATCTCTATCCGATCTTCGATACGAAGGAAGAGTCGAAAGCTAATCCGCTCGGTAAAGGATTGCCGGCCGGTCCCGGCGCGGCGGCGGGAAAAATCGCCCTCACGCCGGATCGGGCGGTGGATATGAAAGCCGCAGGGCAGCGGGTCGTCTTGGTCCGCCAAGAAACGAGCCCCGACGATATTCATGGGATGAATGCGGCGGCGGGCTTTCTGACCGCTCGCGGAGGAATGACCTCGCATGCCGCTGTTGTGGCC
>JBKJWE010000400.1:0-3491 GCA_046717045.1 Nitrospiraceae bacterium
TGCCGGCACACTTCTTCGACCAGCGCCGGCGGGCCTTCGAGCACGTAGGGTTCGTCGTACTCTCGCTGTTTGGCGCGGGCGGCATCGCCATGTGGAAGACCGGTCACTCGCATGACCTCTTCGACGGACAAATCGCCGAACCCCCGCAACGGTGTTTCCACGGCATCCTCGACCTGCTTGAGCACGTCGCGGAGCATGTGATAAGGCAGGCCCAATTCGATGACATGGTAGGGAGACTTCGTCCGCATCCGTTCCAATGGAAAGTCGAACAGGTCGCACGGCACGAAGACGGCAGCCCCGTTTTCCACGATGAAGGGATCTCGGTGATCCAGCTGATGTCGAAGCGGCTCCATTTCAGCGCGAGTCTTGCTGGAGACAAGGACGAGAGGAATACCTTGCGCGCGAAGCGCGGCGAGCGCCGGCTTGGCCGCTTCGAATGAATAGGTTTCGCTATCCAGGAGGGTTCCGTCTAAATCCGTATAGACAACCAGCTGTGGCATCATCGTGATCGATGAACAATCTGGTGTCTGCATAAGCCCTTGTGCAGAAAAATATGTTCCTGTCCCCCGTCGTTACATATGGCGGATATCGTCGGCCTTGCCTGGCTGAGAGCGGCCTGTCACGCGCCGTTCGAGCAGATCCTTGGCGAGGTCGGTCGCCCCAAGTCCAAAGGCGATCGCGCCTGCCAGCACGATGCCTCCCCATGTGATGCCGAATCCCACCACCACGATGTGCTGGGCAATACCCAGTTGCTCCAAAGCCATCGCCCCCGCCAGGAGCTGAAGTCCCCAGCGCGAACAGGCGGCAATAAGCCTGGCTGGTGGTAAACCTGCATTCACGGCGGCAATCAGCACCGCTTGCGACACAAAATTCGACAAGAGATACCCAGCCAGTAGGATCACCGCGGCCGTCACGAGATGCGGCACATACGCGAGCAGAGATTGGGCGAATTGATTGATCGGGGCCAAGTTCAGCGCGCCCAGTGCGGCGATCGAGGCGAGTAGTGCGACGGTCCAATAGACCGTGCGTCCCATAAGACGGGAGGGGTCCGTCTTGACACCCCCGCGCAGGAGCACGGTGGTAAGGCCGACTCGGTTACAGAGGTGGTCGAATCCGACCACGCGCGACAACCGCTCGACGAACATACTCAAGAGCCAAGCGGTGAGAAAACCTCCGAGCAAGATGGCGCCCATGGCAAGCACGTTGGGGAGGATTGTCAAGAGCTGCCGGCCCAAGAGTTCCAGCGGACCGAAGAGTGCCTGGTGCATCAACTCATTCATATTGTCCTCCCGCCGTTGTCGGTGGCTTGCTGCCGCGGTACGTGCGCAGCCGACTGGACCACCGGAGGATGCCAACGATCGATTAAGTAAGGTTTCAATCGCTCGAAGGCCTGACATAAACCTTCGATCTTCTGTTCCGCCTCCGTCGAAGTCAGGCCTTGTGTCGCAAGGACAAAAGAGGCAGTTCGGCCCAGATAGAGCGGCGTCAAGGCTTTCAATAGATGGTCGCGCGGCATCACGCGCTGATGGTAGGCCGTCGCGGCATCGTAGACTACCTGCACCCAGAGTTCGTCCGGCACGCGGCACTCGGTGAGCGGCCCATCGTTCAATGAGCGCAATTGTTTGAAGGTGTCTTCGGTTAAGATGATCCGCCAGATCGGCTCCAGGTCCGTCAGCCCTTGCCGAAAGTGCGAGACCATCCGTTCGACGTTCACCTTCACGGGCTCCACGCCGACTTCATAGGGAAATCCGAACAGCCGTACGGGCTGCGAGCCTGCTCGCTCGGCCCAGAGCCCGTCGTGTTGCTCCATCGAGGCGAAGAGCGCGCCGACCACTTGCATCAACATGTCCGAAAGGTCTGCGGACGGGTCCTTGGGGTTATGGATTTTGGCGCCCAGAAAGCTTTGGCAGACGCGGGCGCCGCTCGCAATGGCTTCTGTCGTCATCCAAATGTCGATACCGAACCGGGCGACCTCGGATTCCCACACGTACTGGTCGAGATAGTGCGATGCCAGCGGTCCGGAAAATCCAAATTCGCCGCCGATCGGCTGGCGAATCTGTTGCCCGTAGAGGGCCCGCGTCAGCGGATAAGCCAGGCTGTTCGTGATCGTGCCATCGTATTTGTGGCGCAGATAGTAAGGCGCCACATAGTCGTAGCTTTCTTCCAGGAGGGGCTGCAGCAGGAGTTCGATCCATTCGGGTGAGATGCTGCGCAAGTCTGCGTCGACGACCGCACAGGCCTTGGCATTCAAGCGCCGCGCGATCTCGAAGATGGTGCGGAACGCGCTGCCCTTTCCGGCAATCCCATGGTAAGGCGTGACGATGCGATGCAGCACGCTCTGTTGATCACCGATGAACAGATGCGGGGCATCGACGGCGGTTCGGGCGACGATGGCCGTCGTGTCGTCGGATGACCCTCCGTCCGAATTGACCAGCACGGCTCGATAGTCGGGAAAATGTTTCGCGAGCCCGGCCCCGACTGCCCGCACGACGTGGCCGACCGTGTCGGCGTTGTTGTAGCTGGGGATACCGACGAGAATGTCCGCCGAGCCGATCTCTGAGAGGCGTGCTTCCGTCGCCGGAGCCAGGGGTATTCGGCTTATACTCATGGCGCCGCGACGACCGGTTCAGAGGTGGGGTCCCAGGCATGGTCTTCTTCGACGGCTTCGACGAGGCGCTCGAAAATATCGGGTACCGCATGGGTCACGCGGCTCCAATTGGAAATCATCGGGACGCCGAGCGGGTCGTCGAGAAACCCTTCGGTGGCCAGCTTCATGCCCCGCAGAAATACTTCGACGGCCGTCCGCTCTTCGTGGCGATCAAATTGAAGACTGTTGATGGCCGCATCGTTCTCGTACCGGCTAATGGCCTCTTGCGCAGCCTGGAGGTACGTGGCGCGCAGCGTTTTGAGCACGCTATCGGAGAGCGCGACCCCTTCGCTTGCCAGATTGCGAAAGAGCGATTTCGTAATATCCACACACATCTTGAGCAACCCTGCCTCGGGATTCTGACCGGACAGCTCTTGATGCTTATGATCGTAGGCGTCGGCGATGTCGGCTTGGCAAATGCGGCGCAACGCACAGTTGCGGTAGACCTCCGCAAGCACGCCGATTTCCAGCCCCCAGTCGCCTGGAATGCGATTCGTCCAGGCCAGATCGCGCACCATGGCGAATTCACCGGCCAGGGGATAACGAAAACTGTCGAGGAACGTCAGGAGCGCGTGGGGACCGACGAGTTGTTGCAGGCTCCGAATCATTGGGGTGATGAACAGGCGGGTCACTCGCCCGTGCAGCCGATCGGTCACTCGCGTGTAGTAGCCCTTGCAGAATTCGTAACCGAGGTTCGGATTGGCGACGGGATAGCACAGTCGCGCGAGATACTCCCGGTTGTAACTCGTGATGTCGCAATCGTGCAGGGCAATGACCTGGCTATGATTGCGCGCCAGCACGTAACCGAATGCCGTCCAGCACCCCCGTCCCTTTCCCTGCAATC
>JBKJWE010000401.1:0-4278 GCA_046717045.1 Nitrospiraceae bacterium
ATGTCGCCGACGACCTTGAATCCAATCGTAAGCGCCGACCCTTTCAATGTATGGGCCGTGCGAAACAACGTATGAATCGTGTCTGTATCCGTGGCATCTTTGCGCAGACGATCTACCAGTGTGTCCATGGTCTGCAGATACTCATCGGCCTCCGGAGCGAAATACGATAAGACCTCGGCATCCAAATTTGGAACCAAATACTCCGGCGTCAAAGGAGAGGCCTTCGACGACGGCGATGCAGCTTCCGTGGAACTGGGTAGCAAGGCCGCGATCTCACTCTTCCACCGTTCGCTCACCGATGAGTCTTCCGGACCGCCCGTTTCGATGCTCTTTAACTGAGACCTGAACGAATCGACGATTCCGCGAAAAACACCTACCGCCTTCGGCCAGAGTGAACTCTCAATGGAAAGAGCTTCTTCAAGGGTGGATTCGAGAAGGCCGCCCATAGTCGCCAGCCCCATAAATCCATAGAGTCCAGCGGCGCCCTTGACCTTGTGCGCCCAGACATATTGTTCTTGGAGTTGTTCTGGAGTTGGGATCGTCCCATCGGGAGGCGAGAAAGCCTTCGACAAGGCGTCCATGGCATCGGTCGCTTCAGCGACGAAGATATCGATCAGGGCCTGGCGGTCCAGTTCGGAGCTCATGCCTATCCTTTCTGGCCCGGGACGCCGATCCGGCGTCCCGGGTGACTGAACCTACTTAGGCGATTTTGAACTGCGCGACGGAGGAGGTCAGTCCTTCGGCGAGCTTGGCCATGTCTTCAACGGTGGCACGGGCAGAGTCCGTAGCTTTCTGTGTCGCCACGGCACCGCCGGTGAAATCCTTAATTGAGCGACCCACCTGGTCCGTCGAAGTTGTCTGGTTCGCCGCGGAACTGGCGATCGTTTGGGCCAGCTCGGACGACCGTTGGGCGATGGCTGAAATTTCGTTGAACACGTCGCCGGTACGCAACGCGGAGGCTGATCCGGCTTCCACCGCCTGAGTTTCTTGTTCCATGGCGACGACGGCGTCTTGCGTTTCCGTCTGAATGACTTTCACGAGGTCCGCAATTTCACGAGTGGCCTGCGTGGAGCTTTCGGCCAGCTTTCTGACCTGATCGGCGACGACGGCGAACCGGGCACCCGCCTCACCTGCGCCGGCCGCCTCGATGGCTGCGTTGAGCGCGAGCAGGTTGGTCTGATTCGCGATGTCTCGAATCGTCGACACGATCTGTGAAATTTCCAACGACCTGTCGCCGAGCGCTTTGACCTGCTTCGACATACGCTGCACCGCAGATCGGATGCTCTGCATGTCCTGCACGGTTTCTTGCACGGCCACACGGCCTCGTTCGGTCGCTTGCAACACTTGCTTCGCAGATTCCGATGACGCGCCCGCTGTTTCCGCGACCTGACGCATTTGGGAAGCTAATTGTTCGACCGCGCCCAGCGTCTTGACGGATTCGTCGGCTTGGTGCTTTGCCGTACCGGCCATCTGACCGGCGTTGTCCCGGAGCACACCGGCCGATTTATTGACGCGTTCGGCAGCTTCACGGACTTGCTTCATCAACTGCGCGAACCGCTGAATCATGAGGTTGAACCCGTCGGCCAAGTTCCCGAACATGTCGGCCGTCACCTCACCGCGTTTCGTCAGGTCTCCCTTACCGACATCGGACACCAGCACAAGGAAGTTCATCAAACGCTTTTGCATCTCATCGCGTTCGCCTTCCGACGTCACGAGAGCGGTAATACGGTCCAACATGGCATTGAACGAAGCTGCCATCTGACCGAGTTCGTCTTTCGACGCGATCTTGGCGCGGGCTTGATAGTTGCCGCTCGCGGCCAACTGGGCGACATTCGCCACTTGGCCGAGGCCGAGCGCCAGCTTGTGCGCCACCCAATAACCGATCGCCAAACCGAACAACACGGCTATGATACCGCCGCCGATCAGCACCAAGGTGCCGTTCCATGCCAAGTGTTTGGCTTCTTCCGAGAGGTCTCTTGCAATTTCCTGCATCGTCTTAATCTGTTCGGCGTGCCGGTTCGTGACCCGCTCATACGCCGGAGTAATACTCACGGTCAACGCCAGCTGTCCCAGCTCACGCATTTGCTGAGCCTGCGTAGCATTCAACGCTTTTGATTCGAAGCTTTCTGCAATCGCGGCGACACCGGCTTCGGCTTGGTTATAAAAAATTGCGATCGCATCCTTGAATTCAACGAGGTCCTTGGCTTCATCGCGACCCGTGCTCGACACACGTAGAATCGACGCCTCATAGTTGGCGATCGTATCTTCTACCGCCTTTTTATATGGCGCGAGTTTGCCGACGTCGGCCTTGAAGTCCGCAGCGCGAGGCGCCTTGGAAAGATCCTGCAACAACGCATTGTATTTGCTGAAGTTGAACAATAGCGTGTTGAAGTTGATCAAAGGGATGGTGTAGTCGGTGTAGATCGCATCAGTCTGTTGGCTGATGCGTTTGTTCGTCCACACACCCAGTGAGGCCATGATCACGATGATGACGCTGACCAGGCCGAATGTCGTCAGTAGCTTTGACTGCGTCTTCAAGTCTTCGAACCGTTGCATGGGATTGAACCTCAACATGGGAACCTCCTCCTTCTCTCCAATCGTGCCTTGAACTGCAATGATCGCCGGTTTGTCTTCCGGTGTTAGTTGATACCCTCGAAATGCGAGAGCACTACAGACGTTTCCAGAACCCCTCTCAGCCGGTCTTCCAACTTAACGACGGTCGAGACGAAGGGGAACGCCCCTTCCCCCGTGCCGGTTGGAGCCGGTAAAAATTGATCCCTGGCCAATGTGCGAATTTCTGGAACCGTATCCACCAAGACTCCGACCTGCCAATTGCCGTGCTGCACAACCACGGCATACCGCATCGGGCCATCGGCGTTGAGGCCGAACATCGTGCGCAGGTCTAGCAATGGGATCACCGTACCGCGGAGGTTCGTGACCCCTACCAGCCCGGATGGCATCCCCGGAACCGGGGTGATGGATTCCACAACGAAGACTTCCCGGACGGTTTGCAGATCTATCGTGAAGAGCTCCCCGCCGATCGAGACAATGGCGGCACGCATGGTTGTAGACGCGGCCGACTGCGCCGAGCTAGGGCCGGATAGCGAGGTCCCCTTCGTAGGGATGTTGCGGTCGGCAACTGCTGAACGATCCGTCGCGTCCATCCGCCTTAGCCCATCACCTTCTTAATGGCCGCAAGCAAGTCTTCGCCCTTGAACGGCTTGGTGACATACCCATTCGCCCCCTGCTGCTGTCCCCAGAACTTGTCGCTTTCATTTCCCTTGGAGGTGCAGAGAATGATGGGAACGTTTTTGCACCGGTCGTCATTCTTCAGATCGCGGCAGGCCTGAAAACCGTTGCGGCCAGGCATGACGACGTCCATGACGATCAAATCCGGCTTTTCGCTCGCGACCTTCTCCTCGAGTTTGTCGGAATTGGGAAGCGTCACCACGGTATGGTTCGCCCCCTTCAGACAGCCCTCGATCACCTGCATTTCCGCATAAGAATCGTCCACGACCATAATCTTGCTCATCTCGATTTCTCCTTGTGCAAATGGCTAATGAGTAGTTTCCTCGTCTGTCGTTCGACCCAGCTTACTTGAGCGGAAGTACGATACTGATGGCCCCGGCCAATTCGCCTTCCTTCCACCCTTCCTTCTTGTTACCGGTCACGTCGCGCTCTCCCTTCGGCGCACCATGGCAGTTGAGGCAGCTGGCGCCGGCATACTCCGGGTCCATCATACGAAGCACGGGACGACCATCCATCATCGTGTTGCGAACATAGGATTGTCCCTTGGGATGGCGGGGATCGCCGAACATCCGGAGCACCTCCGCTTCGAAATCGTCCGGCTTGTTATTGGGATTGCGATAATCGCTGCCGGTGAGCTTCAGGCGCACGCCGGACTTCTTATAGAAATGTTCTCCGGTCCGACGCGCGAACACAGCGGGGATGAACCCCTTGAAGGAGATACCCTTCTTATTGATGATCGGTTGCGCCTCATCCACCACTTCTTTTTCGGCTTCAACCAGGGCGAGATACAAGTTGGCTTGAGGGACTACGTTGGGGATCCGGAGATCGATTTTCGTGTGCTTCTTGAATCGATCCACCACTTGCGTTGCCATGAAGTCGCCTGTAAACCCCTTGTTTTCTTTCGAGGGATCGTTGATGGTCCCCATCTGCTCCGACAAGACGCCGCGGCCGATCTTGACCAAATCGATCAAGTGTTCCGCGACTTCGGCATCATTCGCCGCGAAGGCTGGACTGGCACAGAACAAGACC
>JBKJWE010000402.1:0-2557 GCA_046717045.1 Nitrospiraceae bacterium
ATGACTTGGCAGGATCACGCGCGCGCGCAATTGTCTATTTTTACGAGAGAAGAAGCCAATGCGATCGTGGCCTATTTGGAGTACAAGCGGGAGGCCGATCCGCACGGACTCAACCGCGATGGTGACCTATCAATGGACCACGGCCAAGCCTACCGATCCTGGCTGGTACTGGTTTCGTGGACAGGCGCATGAAGCGGATCCGTTCATCGTCCAGATCGACGAGGCGGGGCAGTTTCAATGGCCGGATGGAGGGTATCAGGAGGTGTCGTTGGCGAAAGGAGAGTGGGCGGGGCCGATTGAGGAGCCAAGGGAATGAGTTGGGGAGGCAGGTGCTCCCTGTGCTCGCGGAACGCGCGCCCTCAGAAGTGAGATAGCGAGGCAGCTGGCAAAGTCTCTATGCTCGCCGACCCCGCGCACCAGACTTATGGGACTATGAGATTACGGGCGGCGCTCAGTCGATGCGCGCTCTGTGGGAGCAACCTGTCTCCCCAACTCAGATCGTGCTGCGCAATCGGCCTAGAGGGAAAGAAAGTACGAGCGAGCTTGGAATGATCATTTGATATGGCGTTCGTGTGGGGACGGCGAACAGGAGCCGGTCTTTTGCCATAGAGGAACACGATTGTTGCCAGAACAGTCGGTTGAGCCACATGTCTTTGTCGTCGTGGGTGGGACAGGCGATCTGACGCACAGGAAACTCTTGCCCGCGCTCTATCATCTGCGGGATCAAGGGGTGTTAGAGAAGCAGAACACGCTGATCGTCGGAGCGGCGTTGCCCGAGATGAGCGAAGAGGCCTATCGCCTCTGGGTCTACGAAGGCCTGCGAAAGCCGGGCACGCGCAAGGACATGGAACTTTGGGCCTGGTGCGAAGCCTGCATCCATTATCAGTCTCTCCACGAGGGTAGGCCGGAGGATTTCGAAGCGTTGGCCGTATTCATTCGGCAGTTGGAACGTTCGCGCAGCATGCCGGGGAACCGCATCTTCTATTTGGCCGTGCCGCCGGGAATTGTCCCAAACGCAATAGAACGGTTGGATGAGGCGGGACTGCTGAAGAATCCCGGATGGGTCCGCGTGGTATTTGAGAAACCCTTCGGACACGATTTTCACTCGGCCCGAGCGTTGAACACCACGCTGCATCGCTATCTGGATGAATCCAAAATCTACCGCATCGACCATTATTTGGGCAAGGAGACCGTGCAGAATTTATTGGCATTCCGTTTTGCCAATCCGATTTTCGAATCGCTCTGGAAGCGGGATGCCGTCGAGGCCGTCGAAATCACCGTCGCAGAAGATCTCGGTGTCGAGCATCGTGGGGCGTATTACCAGCAGGCCGGCGCATTGCGTGACATGGTGCAAAACCATCTCACCCAGCTTATGACGGTCGTGGCCATGGAAGTGCCGGTCTCGTTCGAGGCTAACGCCATCCAAAGCGAAAAATTGAAGGTGCTGCATTCCATTGCGCCGATCAACCCGCACGATGTCATCTTCGGTCAGTACACGTCCTGGAATGCTGTCGGCGTGAATATTCCTGGTTATCTTGAGGAGAAGGGCGTCCCGAAGGATTCAGCGACAGAGACGTTCGTGGCCCTGAAGGCAGAGATTCACAATTGGCGATGGAAAGGCGTGCCGTTTTATCTCAGGACCGGCAAACGGCTTCCGCGCAAGCTCACTCAGATTGCGGTCACGTTTCGCGAGGCACCCACGCAGGTATTCCGTTCGCTCGACCCCGGGAGCATTCCGCCCAACAAGCTGCTCATCACGCTGCAGCCAAGCGAAGGATTTGCCCTCTGTTTCTCCGTCAAAACGCCAGGACGCCCGTTCCGGTTTACCGACCACGCACTGCAGTTTAGTTACGAGAAGGCGTTTGGCGAGCTGCCCGAAGCGTATGAGACGCTGCTGCGTGACGTGATGATCGGCGATCAGACGCTTTTCGTCGGCGCCGAGTTTACCGAAACCGCCTGGAGGCTATACGATCCGATACTTTCCAGCGAACGAGTCGTGCATAGCTATTCAGCCGCGACATGGGGACCTCGCGAAGCGGACATGCTGGTGGAACGGAACGGGCATCAGTGGCAGCTGGGATGGTAGGAGCAGGGTGCTTCAAGCGCACGAAGGACTTTGGATGAGGAGGTCTGATTGATGGGGCGTTCGGCGGGTGATCCGATCCAGCGGTTGATGGGGTTGATGTTCAAAGCGCATCCGTGGCACGGGGTGTCGATTGGCGAAAAGGCGCCGGAGGTGCTGACGGCCTATATAGAAATTGTGCCGACCGACACGGTGAAATACGAGGTCGACAAGGACAGCGGCTTCCTGAAAGTGGATCGCCCGCAGCGCTTTTCGAATTTCTGCCCGGTCTACTATGGACTGGTGCCGCAAACCTACTGCGGCGACAAAGTCGCGGGGCTCTTTTCCAAACGCGCCAAGCGGAAAGGCATGGTCGGGGACAGTGACCCCCTCGACATCTGTGTGCTGACTGAGAAGACCATCCCTCATAGCGATATTCTGCTCACGGCCATTCCGATCGGCGGTTTCAGCCTGGCCGACGGTGGTGAGGCGGAC
>JBKJWE010000403.1:0-10363 GCA_046717045.1 Nitrospiraceae bacterium
TCGGCATGTGGTATTGGACCTCCATGGCCATGTGTTCTCATATTTTCCAACGACACCTGAAAAGCCACAAGTATTTCTTGATTTCCATGCATTTAAGATCAAGGTGACAGGAAACCAGGGCTCCTGAGTCCGGGCCTCAGACCCTACAGACTGCAGTTCAGGGGGGAAAAAAAGAGAACTAGAGAAGGGGATGCTAAGGGGGGATGCTACTGAGTAGATTGCGGTGGTTGTATCCGTTCAGATACCCGCCGCTTGGCCTGTTGGATACGGTCTTCTTGAGCGGGATCGCCCATGCCGAGTTCACGAAAACGATCCATGAGCTTGGTGTTGTTAGGATCGAGTTCGAGGGCGTGTAGCCACGCTTCCCGGGCCTCTGACAGTTTGTGCTGCTTGGCGTAGATATCGCCAAGATGTTCGTAGATCACAGGGTCGTCGCCGACGAGCGCCGCTGCGCGCTTAATCTCCGTCAATGCCTCACCCAGCTGCCCTGACTTGAAAAATGCCCAACCCAGGCTGTCCACGTAATATCCGTTGTCTGGCTTGAGCGCAACCGCTTGCCGCGTCAGCGACAGCGCTTGCTCGATCTTCACACCACGTTCCGCATAACTATACCCAAGATAATTCAGGGCGTCGGCATGATGGGGATCCAACCTAATCGCCGCCTCCATCACGCGCACCACATCGTCGAATCGATTGAGTTTGTCGTAGGCGGTCCCAAGATTGAAATGTAAATCCGCACTCTTGGGATTGTGGCTGATCCCTTCTTCGAAAGCCCGTGACGCTTCGCGGAACTGTTCCTGTTGGAGGTAGGTCAAGCCAAGGATGATGTGTGCCTCAGGCTGTTTGGGGTTGAGTCGAATGGCATCGCTGAGATGCCTCACGGCATCGGGAAACCGCTTCAACCGGTAATAGAGGACCCCGAGGTGCAAATGTCCTTCAATATAGGACGGATCGAGCTTGATATTGAACGTATAGGCGTCAATCGCCTGAGGAACCTGCTTGGCCTCCTCATAGAGGTATCCGAGGTAGTCCCGTACTTTCAGCTCAGCCGGTCTTGCTTTCAAAATATTGTTGAGTTGATCGATCGCCTGAGGATATTGCTTTTCCTCTCCCAGAACCAGTGCCAGACGAAGCTGGGCGTCGAGATCCCCAGGATCGTCGGCTAGCAATTCATTCAGTTCTTTCCTTGCTCCTTGAAAATTCCTCGCGGCTACATGGAGCCGTACAATGTGGTGCCGGATATCCCGGTTTTTCGGATTCACGCCTTGAAGGTACTTCCGCAGAACTGCGACAGCGCGGTTCGTATCCTGATGCGACTCATAGTGTGACGCAAGCGCCAGGTAGGCTGGCTCGAAGCCAGCGTTCACCGCAATCGCCCGATCAAAACTCGCCGTCGCCTCCTCAGTTTTCCCCGTATCGAGTAGCAAACGTCCCAGATGATAGTGCCCGACGGCCGACTCAGGCGCCTGCGCAAGACCGGCTCGAATCGCGTCCTCCGCCTCTTGCTGTCGCTTCAGATTCAGCAGCAACAGGCCCTTGGTAAAATAAGGATCGCTTGCCGTGGGCTCTACCTCGATCGCGCGATCCAGCATGGCGACCGCCCGTTCCCCTTGTCCGCCACTGGCTAAGATACCGGCCATCTGTGTCAGCAGCTGGCTATCTTGATGAACCCCCTCTGACGCCTCGTTGGCAAAACGCAACGCATTCGGCATATCGCCCAAGGCTGTGTACAGGGTGGCGAGCCTCGCCTTGACTGAATGGGACGTGGGATCCGTCTTTAGTGCAATGTGATACTCCTGGATCGCCCGATCCAGGTCTTGAACCAGTTCAGCCTGGTAACCCAGCATGAAATGATAGGAGGCCACGGCATCCGGCTTATGTGCCGCTGGGGCAATCGTTTCTTTCATCGCGGTCGTACCGAGTGCTTCAGGCTTAGTGGGCGGGGCGATGCAGGCCGCGACGAGAAAGGGAACGAGTGAACAGGTGACTGCCCACAACACAGCACGACCTCGGCTGTTCGCCGTTCGACTTCCGACTCTGGGTGTCGAGATGCCTTGCACGATCCTCGTGGGGATAAATGTGATACCGCGGAACTCAATAAAGATTATACGAGGCGGGAGTGGCAGGGTCAAACGACTTCGCGATTATCCAGGCTCTCAAACTTGGCAAAACGGTCGTGGAAAAACAGTTCCTTTTTCCCGATCGGGCCATTGCGGTGCTTGCTCACCAAAATGTCGGCGATGCCCTTGCGCTCTGAATTCTGATCATAGACATCTTCTCGATAGATGAACATGACCACGTCGGCGTCCTGCTCGATCGCACCGCTCTCACGGAGATCAGCCAGCATCGGAATCGGCGGTTTTCGCGCCTCGACTGCGCGGCTCAGCTGAGACAGCGCGACGACCGGAACATTGAGCTCTTTGGCCAGCGCCTTGAGCGAGCGGGAGATGTCGGAAATTTCCTGTTGGCGGGATTCCGAGTCACTCCGTCCCTGCATCAGTTGAAGATAATCGACGATCAACAGATCGAGCCCGCGCTCCGCTTTCAAGCGACGGGCCTTCCCGCGCATCTGTTGCACCGTGATGCCGCCGGTGTCATCGATATAAATCGGCGCCTGCTCCAATCGTCCCGCAGCTTCCGCCAAACGCCACCAATCCTCTTTCTGCAACTTCCCCGTGCGCAATCCATGCGAATCCACCTTGGCTTCCGAACTCAACATGCGAAGCACAATTTGCGGCTTGGACATTTCCAAACTGAAAATACCCACTACCGCATTCGAGTGAATCGCTGCATGAGTCGCCATCCCGAGCACCAAACTGGTCTTGCCCATACTTGGCCGACCGGCAATGACGATCAGATCGGACGGCTGCAACCCGGCAGTGATATCGTCCAGGTCGTAAAAGCCCGTTGGCACACCCGTGACATGTTCTTTGCGCTTCGACAGCTTATCGACCAAATCGAGGCTTTCCTTGATGATCTGGTTGATAGGACTGAACGATCGATCCAGTTTGCCCTGGACGATGCTGAAGACTGAGCGTTCAGCGAAATCCAACAATTCGTCGACCGGAGCCGTGCCTTCATATCCGCGCGTGAGAACTTCAGTCGACGTATGAATGAGATCGCGGAGTAACGCCTTATCGCGTACGATCTTGCTGTGGTATCGAACATTGGCCGAGCTGGGGACGGCCTGGACTAATTCAGCCAAATAGGCCGCGCCGCCGACGGCTTCCAATTCACCCTGCGCCTTCAGTCGTTCTGTCAATGTAATCTGATCGATCACCTCACCGACTTCCGACAATTCCAACATGGCACGAAAGATCTTCCGATGTGCGGTTCGATAAAAGTTCCCCTCGATCAACAACTCCATGGCCTTAGCCATGGCCTCATTTTCGAGGAGCACCGCCCCAAGTACGGATTGCTCCGCTTCCAGGTTTTGCGGTGGCAACTTCGGCTGGGAGAGATCAACCCCCGGCATTGATTTCATCGAGTCACCTTCACACGCCGGTGAGACCGACGAACATCGGCCACCAGATGAGCAAGAGCGATGGCCTTTCCTGGACGACGAGGCGTTCCATTTCGACGCGCTGTCATGCGAGACGACAGCCGCTCGACGACCTGCACATAATCCTGGTCCATTCCAGGCAAACCGACCCATACCACCGCGGCCGCCCGTTGCACCACGCCTGCAACCACTGCCGCGGCCAATGCCTCCTCATCGCCTCCCGCAACCGCCTGCTGCACGACTCGCGCACCTGCTTTGCGCAATTGGTCGGACACTGCGGCCAATCGTCGCGATGCACGACGTGGCGCCGCCACAAGAAAGTCGACGCGCGCGGTTTCCGGATGCTCCTCTGGTAATTCAACGGCCCGAAACAATCGATCGACGTCGAACGCAAAACCAGTCGACGGGAGCGGATGACCGAACCGGCCAATCAAGTGATCGTATCGTCCGCCGCCTCCCAATTCTGCCCCCACGCCTTCAGCGAATACATCGAACACGACCCCGTCATAGTAATCGAACCCGCGAAATTCTCCCAGATCCAGCAAGAGCGAGTCCTTATAACCGGCCGCGCATAAGAGTTGATAGACTTGCGCCAACCGATCGAGGGGGGCAATCAATGCTGGATCGCCAGACGCAAGTTCTCGACCTCGCGCCAACACGTCTTCCCGACCATAGAGCTCGGGAGCTTCGCGAATGGCGCGCGTCGCCATCTTGCCGATGCGTTCGCTTGCCAATACTTCCTCCAGTTTAGGAAGATCCTTTTTGGCCGCCGCCTGTTCCGCCCGCTTCTGGCCGGCCGTTGACATCCCTGATCGTGCCAATAGCCCTTTGATAAATCCCACATGCCCAAGCGACACCGTGAACGAACGGAGTCCGACCGTCTGGAGACATTCAATTAATGCCGCAATCACCTCTCCATCACTGGCCAGGTCGTCGATCCCGATGAGTTCGGCGCCAACCTGAAAAATCTCCCGCCCACGCCCTGCATGTTCCGGCTCATAGCGAAAGACAGAAGTCCGATATGAAAGACGCAGGGGAAGCGCTGACCCAGCGAGACCCATGGCGACGGTTCTGGCGATCTGCGCCGTTGCGTCCGGACGCAACAACAGCGTACGCCCCGTCGTACGATCTACGAATTGATACGACCGCTCGATGAGATCAGGCTCGAGGCCCGGAGCGAGGACATCCAGATACTCGAATGTGGGCAGAATGATTTCGTCGTACCCCCAGCTGCCAATCTGCGCGAGCAACTGGGATTCTAGATGCCGAACGTGTTTTGCCGCATGAGGAAGAATAGTTGCCACTCCCACCGGAACGAGCGAACGCTCGCGCGACGGTAGATGTGGCGACGAAGTGGGGAGAGGCTTCGGAGGACGAGAGGTCATACCCGGCGACCAGATCGTACAAACGGTTAGGAGAGCGCGGCGACTTTCACGGACAGAATGTTCTGACCCGACTTGATCTTATCGAGGACGGCCGTCGGGAACGCGAGATCGGATCCAATGATCAGCAACGCATTCCCGCCCCGCTTTTCCAAGGCGCACTGCATCCGAACGATATTGATGTGATTATCACCGAGCACCTGGCCCACCATGCCGATCACGCCAGGACGATCGATATTTTGGATCAACAACATATGGCCTTCCGGAACAACCTCGACCTTGAACTGATCGATCTCCACGACACGCGGATCTTTTTTGTGATAGAGCGTCCCGGCCACTTGGTGCGAATGCTTGCCAGCCTTTACGGACACGCGAATCAAGCTCGTAAAATCGCCAGCGTCGGTGCTCTTCACTTCCTTGACCTCGATGCCGCGTTCCTTCGCCACAATCGGAGCGTTCACGTAATTCACCGGCGCCTCCATGATCGGGGTCAAGAGGCCTTTCAATACCGCGATCGTCAAGGACGCCACCGATAATGTCGCCACTTCGCCGCTGTACTCGACGGTGACGCTCTCGATCCCACCCTCGCAGAGTTGCGTCTGCAACTTACCGAGTTGTTCGCCCAATGACAAATAGGGTTGGAGCCTCGGCAAGAGTTCAGGCGGGACGGATGGGATGTTGACCGCTCCGCGCGCGATGCCCTTCGTGAAATAGTCGACGATTTGTTCTGCAATCCCCACGGCCACATTCTCTTGCGCCTCGGTGGTCTGAGCCCCGATGTGCGGCGTACAGATAAAATTGTCCAGGGTCAGTAAGGGATGATCCGCTTTCACCGGCTCTTCTTCAAACACGTCAAAGGCGGCAGCAGCAACCCGCTTGCTCTTCAGCGCCTCGACCAGATCACCTTCGTGGATAATCCCACCGCGGGCACAATTCACAATCATCACCCGCGGCTTCATCGTCGCAATCGCTTGCGCGTTAATGAGGCCTTTCGTCTCAGGCGTCAGTGGCGTGTGTACGGAAATGATGTCGGCGCGCTTGAAAAGTTCCTCCAGCGGCATCATGGTGACGCCCATTTTCTGCGCACGCTCTTCGGCTAAATAAGGATCGTACGCGATTACGCTCATGCCGATCGCCTGCGCCAACTTCGTGAGATGGCTGCCGATTTGCCCGACACCGACGATGCCGAGCACCTTGTTATATAGTTCGACGCCCATGAATTTGTCTTTTTCCCACTTGCCGGTTTTCACCGAAGCGTTGGCTTGTGGAATGCGCCGGCTCATCGCCCAGATCATCGACATCGTATGCTCGGCCGTGGTGACCGTATTGCCACCCGGTGTGTTCATCACAACGATCCCGCGACGCGTTGCCGCCGGCGTATCGACATTGTCCAGTCCCGACCCGGCGCGCCCGATGATTTTCAATTTCGGGGCTGCCGTAATCAGTTCCTCCGTCACCTTGGTCCCAGACCGCACGATCAGCCCATCGGCGTCCTTGATCTCTTTAAACAACTCTTCCTTCGACATCTTGGATTTCACGACCACGCTAAATCCGGCCTTTTCCAAGTGCTCCACACCCTGCCTTGATAAGCTATCGCTAATGAGAATTTTCATGCCTGCTGTGCCCATTGCATCCCTCGCCGTGCTTACTTGGCGATCAAAATTTCTTGTGCTTTTCCAACGCCGCTACCCAATTTCACCGGATGGCCGAGGCTCTTCAACACCATTTCCGTGGCGGCAATCGCCGTGATCACATCAAACCGATCCGCATAGCCCATATGCGAAAGCCTGAAAATTTTTCCCTTCAAATGGTCCTGCCCGCCCGCAGCGGTGATGCCGTACTGCACGCGAAGATTCTTGTACACCGCCTGCCCATCGACGCCGTCAGGCGCACAGACTGCCGTTAACGCATCGCTGGGAGACTCTTTGGGAAACAGGGCGAGACCGGCAGCCCGCATCCCTTCCCGCATGGCATGAGCCAGTAGCCCTTGCCGCGCGAACATTTTGTCGAGCCCCTCGGCCTTCATGATCTTGAAAACCTCCTGAAGACCGATTATCAGCGAAACTGTTGGAGTGAATGCGGTCTGATTCTTGACCTGATTCTCCCGTTCCCTCTTGAAATTGAAATAGAACGCGGCATTCTTCGCCTTCTCAGCCAGCGCCCAGGCTTTCTCACTGACACTCACGAAGGCCATACCCGGGGGCAACATCAGCGCCTTCTGTGAGCCGGTGATCACCACATCCAGCCCCCACGCATCTGTCTTGATATCGAAGACTCCTAGGGCTGTGATGGCATCGACCACCAAGATCGTATTCTCATACGCCTTCACGATCTCCCCTAACGCCTTCACGTCATGGGAAACTCCTGTCGAGGTCTCGCTGGCCTGCACATAGACGGCTTTAATGGAGGGGTCTTGCTTTAAGGCATCGGCAACCTGTTGCGGATTGACCGCATGACCCCATTCGACTTTGATCTCGGTAGCTTGCACGCCAAACGTCTTGCAGATCTTGCCCCACCGCTCCCCAAATTTCCCGCCATTTACACACAAAGCTTTGTCGCCTGGCGACAAGAAATTGGATATGGATCCTTCCATCCCCCCTGTACCGGATGCGGCCAGCATCAAAACATCATGGCGGGTCTGGAACAGCCACTTCAACCCTTCCCGCGCTTCGGCAAAAATGGGGTCAAACTCAGGCGCCCGGTGATGGATCATGGGCCGCGCCATTGCCAAGAGCACTTCCGGGGGCACGGGCGTTGGGCCAGGAGCGAGCAAATACCGCTTGAGCATCAACCGAACCTCCTCGCAAGTAGTGTGGCAAGAAATCAATTGAGAGAAGGGGCGACGATACCATTGGCTCGCAAAGAGTGTCAAGGTAAGTGGGCTCGAAGTTGCGAATGTTTTCGGATAGTTGATGACGGATCGCCATATCATTCACGCGGCGTCATGTATGAGCTGCTTCTACTTTTTGATTCGTGACCCCATGGAGGGGTGCCTGCCTCCTTCAGTTTCTTGACAATAGGTACCTCGCCCGATAGTCTAGCCTTACAATGATGTTACGAATACCGCTTCCGTCCCATCTATTCCTTGCCTTGTTGGGCGTCACCGTGTTTTGGCTGGTAGGGTTCATCCCTGTGGGCCAGGCTGAAACCATCGCCATCATGGCGGAGGCCCCCTCTGCATTGGTACAGGAAGAGACGCCGAGCGAGCTGGAAGACGAACCGGACGCCAACCTTGTTCCCGTCGACACAGATGCCCCACCGACTGAAGCAAGCGGACAGGCGTCAACAAAAACCGGCAGCATCGTTCCACGGGCCGAAGACCTTATCCAAACCAATCCGACAAGCCATTCACCGGCACTCCGGTTTTCAGACTCCTTGAACCCTCCGGCAGAAATCGCCCAGAGCCCTGAACCATTCCGCGATGTCGCCGATCCGGCCGGCTACAACATGCCGATCGTCATGGACCCCTCTGTCCAGAACCACATCCATTATTTCAATACGTCGATCCGCGGCCGATTCGAACAGTGGCTGATTCGACTCAGCCGCTATCAACCTCTCGTCGAAACAATCTTCACAGAATTTCATCTTCCCAGCGATCTGATCTATCTCTCGCTGGTTGAAAGCGGATTCAATCCCTATGCGTACTCCAGGGCAAAAGCCACAGGCCCGTGGCAATTCATGAAGGGCACGGCCAAAGTCTATGGCCTCCGCGTCGATCAGTATGTGGACGAGCGTCGCGACCCCATCAAATCAACCGTGGCCGCAGCGCGATATCTGCGGGATTTATACGATATCTTCGGCGCCTGGCCCCTGGCCATGGCGGCATACAACGCCGGAGAGGGGAAGGTCATGCGGGCGCTGCACAAGGCCCAGGCGGAAAGCTTTTCAGAGATTTCAAAAACGCGCTTGATCAGACGCGAGACCAAAGAATACGTGCCACGGTTCATGGCTGCCACCATCATTGCAAAAAATCCGGACCGCTACGGATTTAACCAGGAGGCGGCAGCGCCCCATCGGTTCGACGAAGTGCCTGTGACCCGTTCCATTCATTTTAGAGCGATTACCCACGCGACTGGAATTCCCTACGAGGAGCTGCGGCTGTTGAATCCGGAATTGCGTCGCGACGCGACCCCGCCCAGTGATCCTCTCTATCTCCTGAAAGTCCCGGTCGGGACCAAGGAGAAAGTCGAACGACTGCTTGAACGAATCCCAACCCATAAGTTCTCTCCTCTGCCGACCAAGGACAGATATGAGACTACCGGCTCATCCCACTGGTATAAGGTGCGCGTGGGCGATACGCTTGAAAAGGTATCGAAGCGCTTTCGCATTCCCCTCAAGACCTTGAAGACCAAGAATAATCTCTCCGGCCCAACGATCAGGCCGGGGGATTTCCTCGTCATCAGCCGCTAGGCACAAACTCCGCTCATCAGCGGTCACATCAAACTACCGAGACGGGTACAGGACAAGTCTAGCTACGGCTTCTTAGTCGGTGACGCGTGCGGGGCCGCTTTCTTTTCAGCCTTTTGCGCTGATGGAGGAACGGGGGCAGGAACTGGAGCAGCATCCGCGGATTTCTTCAAATCCAATATCTTGGTCCGAATGGTCGCCTCGCTGCTGTAGGGAGAAGTCGGATACGTCTTCATCAACTCCTGGTAGTGGGCCAGCGCCCCTTCAGGCCGCGATTGCGACTCTTCGAGGCGCGCCAATTCGAACAAGGCCTGATCACGATTCAAGGTGCCGGGTGTCTCCAGGATGCTGGTCAGCGCCTTGACCGCCGGATCACGATCGCCCTTCAGCAAATGAACATACGCCAAACGCTGCTGGACGAGCCCAGTCAGCGCAGGATTCGAACCATACAACAGAATAAATCGTTGATAGGCATCGATCGCGCCAGGCAATTCATTCGCCTGAACCAGTGTGTTCCCTAAATGAAAGAGCGCGATGGGAGCCGTGGGCGTCCGCGGGTACTGATCCACCACCTGCCGATAGCGCGCGATCGCTTCTTTCAGGTTATGATCCGCCTTCCCTGGGTCGGTCGTCGAAACAGTGAAGAGAAAACGACCCGCTTCTCGTTCGAGCTCTTGGGCCTTTCCCGACGCCTGACGGTCGACCCAAAACACTCCCCCCACCACAGCCACCGCGAGAAGGAGCACCCCGGCTCCTACCAGAAGAGGTCGTCGATAGTCATTCAGCCTAAAGAGGGCATGTTCCAGCTCGATGATGAGATGGGCTTCATCCACAGGAAGCGTTTTGGCGGGAACCTTAATGCGATAGCTCATAGATCGGCATCAGCAACAGGACAGAGACCCATTTCCTCCAGGTATGCCCGCGCCTTATACTAAGGATCTCGCAATCATGTCAATGAGAATGCGGGTGAATGCCTTGTGTGCATGACCCGCAGCGCATCGCTCTCTGAGGCACTCACGTCGTATGTTCGATAAACAGATGGGCACATGGGCTGCGCAACATCTTACCAGGC
>JBKJWE010000404.1:0-2697 GCA_046717045.1 Nitrospiraceae bacterium
AGCCAGCCCGGCAAGGAGGAGAAAAAAGAAGCTGGGGCAACTCCTGCCAGTACCACTCCGGCGACGCCGGCAACTCCAGCGCCTGCTGCCTCCCCTACGCCTGCCACGACGAGCACCCCGACGACAACCCCATCAACACCAGCAAGCACGCCAACTACGTCCTCGAATCAGAAGAAATAGGAAGGCGAAGCGGCCCGATCAATGCACGCCGGCAGGTTTCTTTTTCACCGGAGCCTTGCCTGTCGATTTGGCGGCCGGTTTTGGCGCCGGCTTGGCTGCGGCCTTCGTTGCGCCTGCCTTCGCCGCCGACGCTTTGGACGCTAATCGCTCTTGCATCGACGCCAGACTATTCTGCAGGCTGTTAATCATGGATGTTTTATCCCGATTCGCCCGGCTCAAATCATCGACCTGTGCTTGCAGATCGTCCTTGGCCTTGGCCATGGAACTCAACTGATTTTGCAGCTGCGTTTTTTCCATGGTCGCACTTTGCAGTTCCGACCGCAGCTGTTCGATTTGCGTTTGGAGCGCCGGGGGCCAGTAGTCGCACCCCGACAGCATCAACCCTAAACCGATCACAAGTCCTGCTCCTCCCCACACCTCCACCCCTCGACGAAATCCCATCGATCCCCTCCTTTTCTTGGCCCGCATTATCCATGAACGCTTCTGCTGCAATCGCACATTCGCCGCAGCCACAAGCCTCCATGCTGCATCTGCGGCATGGAGGCAGGCAGGCTCGCCGCTCAGTCGGTCAACATCCTGTCAAGGTTGCCTCCCTTCCTCACGGCTCCGCGAGCCTGTCTCGCATGGCGACTCCGCGATTTCGCGACGAACCGCCATGAATAGTGCGGGCTAGACACGCACTGCTGGCGTTGCTGTATATCACATTTGCGAAACGTTGAGGGAAAATCCTCGCGCACGGAGCGCCTGCTGAACCGCGGCCCGATCGATCGCACCTTCTCGAATGATCCGAGGCGACCCCTGCACATCCACTACAGTCGACGGCAATCCACCGGCGGTCGGCCCCGCGTCTACAATCAAGTCGAGCTGATCTCCCAATATGGCCTGTACTTCATGGGCCGTTTGAACCGGGGCCTGCCCCGAGCGATTTGCGCTGGTGCCCGTTAACGGACCGACCTGTTTCAGAATCTCCCTCAAGGCAGGTGAGGACGTCCAGCGCACTCCGACCGTCCCGGTTCCTGCTGTAATGAGGTCGGGCAACCCGGTGCGGGCAGGCAATACAAGGGTGAGAGGGCCGGGCCAAAACGCGTCCATCAAGACAGCAGCGGCCGGAGGAACCGCGGCGATGAGCTCCGTGAGCTGTTCGCGTACACCGACGAGGAGCAGAATCGGCTTACCGTCCGGCCGGCCTTTGACCTGCCCCAACCGTACGACCGCGGCGACGTCGAAGGGATTTACGCCCAGCCCATAAAACGTTTCGGTTGGAATCGCCACCAGGCCGCTTCGCTGGAGCACCTGTGTCACGGCAGAGCATACGGCGTTCAGAGAGCAAGAATGATAGGACTGGATTACAGCCATGAGAGGCGCCCATCGGGGCGGTCGTTAGGCACGCGTCTGAAAGGCACGATGCGCAATATCGGTGCGAAAATGTTGGTCTTGGAAATGAATCGAGCGGGTGACGCGATAGGCTTCGGCCTGTGCCTCCTTCAAGGTCTTGCCGCATCCGGTAATGCCGAGTACCCGCCCACCGGACGTCACGATGACCGAGCCTTTCTTCGCTGTGCCGGCGTGAAACACCATCGTCGACGCATCGTGTGTCCCCGGCAGTCCGTGAATCGCAAGACCGTTCTGATAGGAGCCGGGGTAGCCGCCTGAGGTCATCACGACACAAACCGCCGTGTGATCATGCCATTCGACAACCAGTTGATCGAGACGATGCTCGATAACGGCTTCGATCACGTCCACCAGATCGGTCTTCAATAGCGGCAGGACCACCTGCGTTTCGGGATCGCCCATTCGTGCATTGAACTCCAGCACGTATGGCACTCCCTTCACCACCATGAGACCTGCGTACAACACGCCTTGGAAGGGACAACCGAGTCCCGACATGGTGTCAACAATCGGTTGCAACACCTCCCGCGTTACCTCCTTCCGAAGCGAGGTGGTTCCGAGCGGGGCCGGACAGTAGGCGCCCATTCCGCCCGTGTTCAAACCGGTATCGCCGTCGCCGACACGCTTATGGTCTTGTGCGGGGAGCATCGGGGCCACTGTGTTTCCGTCGGTGAAGGCCATGATCGTCAGTTCTTCACCGTCAAGAAACTGCTCGATCAGCACCTGCTTCCCCGCCTGGCCGAACACAGCCTTGTCCATAGAATCGATGATCGCCTGACGTGCCTGATCGCGAGTCGTCGCGATGACGACTCCTTTTCCCTGCGCCAATCCGTCAGCCTTGATCACGACAGGGAAGTCATGCTGCTCGACATAGGTCAACGCCTCATCGAGCTTGTCGAAATGTTTCGCCCGTGCGGTTCGAATCTTGGCCTGAGCCATGATGTCTTTCGAGAAAATCTTACTGGCCTCGAGACGCGCAGCATTCTTGGTAGGACCAAAAATACGCAAGCGCGCTTTCCGAAACTCGTCGGCAATCCCCAGCGCCAACGGCGCCTCCGGCCCTACCACGGTTAAATCGATAGCTTCCTTCTGTGCGAAAGCTTTCAACTCCACAAGATCATCCGCCTT
>JBKJWE010000405.1:0-2781 GCA_046717045.1 Nitrospiraceae bacterium
GCTCGGACCATCATGATCGTTCGGAGCGGGACTCAGTAATTCGCCGGTGGCGGGACCCCATCCGCCTTTCCTGGGGAACGAGTGCAGCTGCCCCCAGCGATGCCGGGAAGAAAGGAGACCAGAGGACGATGGAACGGACCAACAACAATAGTGTATTGGTCGTCGATGATGATCGGGAATTACGGTATATTTTTTCCGTTCGACTCATCAGTGCTGGGTACAAGGTGTATGTAGCCACGAACGGAGTGGAAGCCTTGGAGCAGATGGAGAAACACCCAGTCGACGTCGTACTGACCGACTATCGTATGCCAAAGATGGACGGATTCGAATTCTTATCAGCCTGCCGCGTGAAGTGGCCTGAAATCCCTGTTGTGATCTTTTCTGGAGAACAGGACGACATGCCGCACGAGGCAATGGATCGGGGAGCTTTTGCGTGGGTTCGCAAGGGAAGTGACTTCACGATGCTCTTAGAAGTCCTTGCCGCAGCGGCTCAACGATCAGTCCATGCGTGAGCGAGAGAGTGAACAGGGCGGCGATACCTAAGAGGATCGCGGCAGGGAGAGAACGTGTGATGCGTCCGGAGAATTGCTGGTGGTTCGTGCTCGCGCTGGTCCTTCTGATCTCTCTCGACGGATGCGGGTCAAGCGGGCAATCCTCACGATTGTCGCCGTTAGACAACGCCGGCTTGATGGATCTGTATAAAACCTATCTCCACTGCCACCGAGGCGATGACCTCGATGCGATGCGTGCAGACGCGCAACGATTGAGCGGCGCGGCCAATGCGATCGACTCCGCCGTAATTCCAATACCTCTGGAAAGTCGTGAACCGGTTCACTCAGGACTGATTGGCCGCCTGTCGGTCGATCCAGCCGAGATGGCAGCCTCTTGTGCTCTTCATACCGGTCAGGTCGCCCAAGAGATGGGGCGCCTATATGTTGCGCGAGAAATGTTCCATATGGTCGTCGTCACCTATCCAGAACCGCGCTATCAGTATTACGCGGCCCAAGCCCGACTCGGTCTTGAGCAACTGGACGCTGCGAGCCGAGCCACCCTATGAGGAGGCTTCACCATGGACTGAAGCCGCGGCGGAAAGGCGGTAGATGAAATTGTCGTGGGATCAGCGTGCGCCGTTTGAACCGCACATTCTCCTAGAAAGCTTGTGGACATTCAGCGCATATCGATCCTGCTCGAAACTCGCAGCTCGCGTGTCAGTTGAACCAGATCCAGCACCATGACACGGCCCTGATCGATATACGGCCATGGCCATAGCTCATCCGCGGGCACAATCGTTGTTGTCGGCACAAAGATGGCGCGGAAACTGGTCCGGCTGATCGGGAGCAAGGGGTTATCCAGCAGAACAAGTTCGTACACCATGTTCTGATTTATGCCTTGGGAGCAGGTGAATTTATTGCCACCCCTCCACGCGTCCGATATTTTCCCGGCCGTCCAGGACATCCCGATCGAAGCGCTGTTGGGATCTCCGCGATCGCATTGCAGCGACTTCCCCGCCCTCTTCCCAAGACCAGCCTGAACACACGACCTCCGCAGGAGGATAATTCCCTGGGACCGATTGTATGAAAACTGAAATTCGACAAGGGTTTGTCTCCGTCTGACGAACCAATTCCTCTGTGTCATTCCGCTCCTGCTTTCTTTCCTCTCAGCGAACAAGACACTTCCTCTTAAGGTGGCAAGCATCTGTAGTGTGCTCACTGTCGCCGGCTGGATGGTGAGCCCGGATGTGTTCCAGATTCCTCTGTGGGTAACGGCCGGCAATCGTCTGTTTAGCTTGGTCATCATTTGGACGCCGGTCTTGTATTACCGGCAACGAGACAAATATGAAGAAGAACTCACGAGGTTGAATGAGGAGCTGGAGACCCGTGTACAGACACGCACCAAAGAATTAGCGGCAGTGAATGAGTCGTTGATCGTCGTAGGTGTCGGAACGGATGCGCACCGAGCAGTCGCTCGAAGCCAGCCGCCGGGAGCTTCGCCAGCTCGCCTCCCAGCTCCTGCGCGTGCAAGAGGAGGAACGACGCCGCATTTCGCGCGATCTTCACGATGACGTCAATCAACGGCTTGCGCTGTTGGCGATCGATCTCGAAGGTATCCTGCAACAGCGCTCGCCCCGCCTCTTCATGTCGAACGAAACATCCGGTCCATTCTGACTCGAGTCGCGGAGTTGTCCGAGGATGTTCGTCATCTGGCCCATCAGTATCCCCATCCATTCTCGATGATCTGGGACTTCCCATTGCCATGCAACGGTTGGTGGATGACTTCGTTGCCCGAAATAATATCAAAGGGACCCTCACGTGCACAGACGTTCCGTAGGTACTGCCTCAGCCCATTGCAACCTGCCTGTATCGTATGACTCAAGAAAGCCTGAATAACGTAATGCGCCACGCGAAGGCATCCCGAATCGAGATTGGATTGTCCCAGTCTCGATTTGGGCTGACCATCACGATCACGGATAATGGAGTGGGATTTCCCTCTGAGCAGTCACGAAATGGATCAGAAGGACTCGGGCTCCTCAGCATGAAGGAACGCGTCGCCCTGGTTGACGGGACATTCAGCATCGCGTCGGCTGTCGGGAAAAGCACGCAGGTGCAGGCCTTTGTGCCCTTGATGGAAGAGAGATGACCAGACCGCGAATCTTGCTGGCAGACGACCATACCCTGGTATTGGACGGTTACCGAAAACTCTTGGAAGACCATTGCGGGATCGTCGGCGCAGCGGAAGATGGCCGCACGCTCCTTGCCCTGGCCCAGCAGCTGCAACCGGATA
>JBKJWE010000406.1:0-2620 GCA_046717045.1 Nitrospiraceae bacterium
CGATACGCGCTGGCCAGGGGGCTTCTGCGCTCGGACGGTCTTGCAGAACCTGACATCCCAACGAAGAGCTAACCGGCATGACGTATGAGGGTCCGTCGCGAACGCGTGCAAAGGAGGCGCGTCATACCTCAGGCAGCAATCGCGGGACATTCTCCTTCGGTTGACCATGGACCCCTGCCGTCCAGTATCCGCGCGTGCGGTCGAAGCCGTCATGAATCATGCGGGCTACGTCCTCCTACCTCACTCGCCTACGCCGGAAGCCACAGATAAATGCGCTGTGTATGTCCTCCAACGCCTAGGCGAAGGAAGACAGGGCTTCCCAGCCTTCGTAACCTTGGCTACTCATTCGGCGGAGTAGGCTCGGCAGGTTTCGCCAAAATATAAGGGACCACGACTGTATAGCTGTGGGCTCCACCGTGCCAGGTTTTTCCTGGCAATGGCGTCGTTTATTACGCATTTCCCCGGTGTCCGCCCTGAGCCGCACCTGCTACTAGTTGGCCTACCATCGGGGCGGCTACGTGATGGGTGAGTAGAACGACCGCCTCCCCGTACGGTGAAGGGAAACAACGCCGTTTCCCGGCCATACGACTCAACAAGGAGGTCTCGGATATCGGTTTGTTTGGGGAAAAGGTCAAGGTGGATGATCAGGTGGTGGATGAAGTGGATGTCTATGTCGGCGGCCGCTCCGGTCTGATCCCAAGTTAGCGGTCAAGATCTTGGAAGATGTGCCCTGCGACAAACTGGCTCCCGCCTTGGAAAGTCTAGTGTCTTACCATACCCGCGAGAAGAAGCATCGCGGTGCGGGGAGGAGACGCAAGGAAAGCAACAGTGCCGAGGTTCGCGAATAAAGAGATCAAGTGTGATTTGAAAAATGAGTGAAGCATGGCCGACTACTATCCCGAACCTACAACGGGCCCAACTAAGAAGCGCGTTCTCAGTTGCTACCTATGGGAAGCCGGGTCAATTGCCGCCTTCCTGGCAACTCTTCCAGGAATGTACTGATCCGAGCAGGTTCCAAGCAAAAGTTTATGTTGATCACACGACACACCGTCTGATTGTTGCCAACGCCGGAACGAATGCGGATTGGGACTGGATGTCGCGGGATGGTTTGATACGATCTTTGGCGCGGTCTCGCCTCAATGGGCCGACATGCGCATTCATGTGCTCGCGCGGCTGAACCTAGCAGATTCGGCAGCTGATGGTGAGACTTAATGTGGCAAGAGGTGGAGGAGTGAAGTTGAGCAAGGAGATTTTGCCATGAGGAATTCCTGCTTCCTTCATCTATTCAGTGGCAGGGTTGCATTATCTCGATCGTTGTTCCAAGTGGCTCTCTGTATGGTGATGCTCTGGCCAGACGTAATTGCCCTACATACCCAGCAAGCAACGCCTTTGCTTGTGGAAGACTATAGTCACGACGATTGGCACACCTTCAAGCATCGGAAAACATACACGCCGGATCCCTACACCTGGGTCTACACAAAAGAATTCGCTCAAAAGTTTCGGATGCCGGATCGGTGGATTGATAACAATCTGAAAGGTGCATCGGCCGTTGCATTTCGCATGACTACCATTGGGAATGCTACGTGTGGACTCGGAGGCCGTGAAGATAATTGCTGGCCTGCTCTCGAGTGCCAATTGGATCTCTACTACGACAATCGCATCAAGCTCCCATGGGTACATGACGAGATTGTGCGGGATTTTTTGATGCGCGGAATCGCATCTCATGAATTCTTGTACGACATAGACAAGTCGAAGGGGATGGAGCGCTATCTGCCGCGTGATTTCAATGCTCCGAGAGGAGTGATGGAAAGTCTGTCAGTAGATTTCGCAATTCCTCCCAAAATGCGGGTCTCCGGTGCGGGAGCAAACATCATGTATTACGACCGTGAATATCACGCGGGTATCGGATTAATTGGATTCAAAAGCATCTGTCCGAAATCCCCCGCCAAAGCGCACCTTTATTTTTACGCTACTGATTCCGCCATGCAAATGGCCCGAATGAAAGTGAAGCGCGAGGACGTCAAGCCTATGCACGTCATAGAGATTCCTGAACCGTTTATGCGAAATGCCAATACGGCTTATGAACGCGATAACAAACCGAATATTGCAGCGACTCAAGAGCTGATGCAGCAGTTTTCGAATCCCGGCAGCCATCGCCCCAACCTCGGAAAATGAGCGACGGGTACCGATCTTCTAATGGCGATCGCCATAGTTCGGACGTGTCCATTGAGGTAATCACATGGGTACAAGACTCTTGATTGACGGCATCCCTTCCTTTTTTACTGATCAGCAGCTCAAAGAGTTATTTCTACGCTATGGGACCGTGCTATCCGCGGAGGTGGTGAAAAATCCACGAGGGCGGTCCCTTCAATTCGGGTATGTGGAGATGGCTGCGCCTCATGAAGCGAACATGGCCATCCTGGAATTAAATAGATCGAAGCTCAATGGACGGTTCTTACTGGTCATGTGGGACAAGAGAGACACAACCGGACCAACGTGGGGCGTCTGACAGGAAGGGTTCTTTGAGTGCGAAATGACGATGCAAGACTGAGTCAATGCACATGCCTGACACCTTTTCTATCCCCTGGATCGGTTGTGTCTGCAGACCACACAGCGTTCG
>JBKJWE010000407.1:0-3061 GCA_046717045.1 Nitrospiraceae bacterium
ACCAAAATCAATTGAGGGTAGATCGTCAGAACTACGCAACTTGCTGGGTAGAGTAGGGGTGAGTGAGGAGAATCGTTTCCCTTTTAAGGCGAGGGCCCTGGGTTCGAGTCCCAGGCGGCTCACCACAAATATCAAATACTTGTATTGGTCCAAATACTAGATGTGCAATGACCGTCCGGTCGTTGCCCACGGTGGAGCATTAACCAAGGTCGGCTTCTGAAAACGCCAAAATTGGACCAGCATACGGTACGCTTGTTCGATATGTTCCGCCGTAGCCCATTCTGTCGTGTCTATATTGGAGGGCGACATGAATCCCATTTTCAGCATTCTATTAAAACAGCTTCCCAACCTGTTTCCACTTGTTGACTCACTTGTAAAACACAGAGGTTCAAAAAATCAGGTTGAGAGCCGCCTGGACGGGTTTGAGGAAGCGTTGGAACTCTTGGCGGAACGATCGGACTACCTAGATCGACGAATTAAGCGAGCCATGGTCTTCACTATCATTAGCTTTCTCATTTCATTGAGTGCACTTATCATTGTCTTGGCTCGCTAACCAAACCGCATACCAACGTTATCTTGATTAACTACTGCCATCTTTAGAACGGCCACAAAGGACCGAACGGGGGGCGAACAGGCGATGAGCTCACAATTGTGAGCCCCCAGCATGACCACTCCTCTTGGGTCACTCACCGGCGAGGTTAGCTCAGGTCTCGCCTCCTGAGGCTGACGATGAGCGCCCTTGCTGGGAGGGGGCCTAGATATCCACGACGACACCAATCTCCACGGTTTGCCCAGAGGGAATCCCAAAAAAAGAACTGGTGCGGCGTGAGTTTCTCGATAAAAAGACAAACAGGTGCTCTCGCCACAGTGCCATTCCAGGCTTCGGCGTTGCGAGCGAGTTAATGCGACTGAGAAAAAAGGTGGTGTCCTGCAGATTCACGGGCACGCCCTGCTCTTGGCACCGCTGAAGGAAGAGCGGGATTTCGGGCGTTTCCATAAATCCAAGCCGCACAGTCACCCGGTAGAGGCCCGGCGCGAATTCCCCGATATCGAGTTGCTGCGCGCGCGGCACTACGGGCACCCGGGCGGTGACGAGTTGTAAGAACACCACGACCTCATGCAGCACCTTATTGTGCTGGACGTTTTGCAGGAAGGCCGGGGGCGTGCTCTCATGAGACGGGGTCAAAAACACGGCGTGACCCGGCACGCGGACCGGAGGGCGAGCCAGGAGGTCCTTCAGAAACTGCGCGAGGGGCGGCATGGTCAGGCGCAGATAGTCGGTGACCAAGGCGCGTCCGCCGCTCCAGGTCGTCATCAATGTGAAGAGCGCCAAGCCAAGCACGAGCGGGAGCCAGCCGCCTTGCCAAATCTTCAACATGTTGGCGCTGAAAAAACCCAGGTCAATCAGGAGAAATGTGCCGGTCACCGTCCCGGCCAGGAGTACGGGCCAGTGCCACACACGCCGCGCCACCACAGAGAGCAAGAGGGTCGTGATGACCATGGTGCCCGAGACGGCAATGCCATAGGCGGCGGCCAAGTTGGTCGAAGAGCCGAACAGCAGCACCAGACTGATCGTCCCGATCAACAAAAACCAATTGATCACGGGCACATAAATCTGTCCGATGTGACGCGCGGACGTATGCTGAATGTGCATGCGGGGCAGATACCCGAAGTGGATCGCCTGCTGGGTGAGGGAGAAGGCCCCACTCAGTAAGGCCTGGGAGGCAATGACGGTCGCGATTGTCGCCAGTCCGACCAGTGGATAGATGAACCAGTTGGGCGCCAGGAGATAAAATGGATTGGCCACGGCGGCCGGCTCCCTGAGCAAGAGCGCCCCCTGTCCCAAATACTGCAGCAGTAAGCTCGGGAGGACGATCGTATACCAGCCAAGACGAATGGGTCCCTTCCCGAAGTGTCCCATATCGGCATATAAGGCTTCGGCCCCTGTTAAGGCCAGGAAGACACTCCCCAAGACCACGAAGCCCTGCCCCGGATGTTCCACTAACAATTGCATCCCATGCAGGGGGCTGATTGATTCCAAGATGCGGGGAGACTGGAGCACGCTTCTGACGCCGAGGACTGCCAGGCACACAAACCACACCAGCATAATCGGTCCAAACACTTGCCCGATCTGCCCGGTCCCTTTGGACTGGACGGCAAACAGGCCGAACAGGATACTGACAGCGATTGCCACTAAATATGGGTCGAACAGCCGTGTAGCCACATTCAGCCCTTCCACCGCGCTGAGGACCGAAATCGCCGGGGTAATAATGCCGTCACCGTAGACGAACGCAGCCCCCATGAGACCCAGAATAATTAATGGGCTGAGACGTTGGGAGAACGAGGGGGCCTCTTCATCCCGATGCGCCAACGCCATGAGGGCGAGAATTCCCCCCTCACCTTGATTCTCGGCCCGCATCACGACCCCGAGGTATTTCACCGTGACCACGAGGAGAAGGGCCCAAATCAGCAGGGACAGAATGCCCAAGATCGCGGGAGGCGTGGGAGTCAGCCCAATGACCGGGCTGAAGCACTCGCGCAAGGCATAGAGGGGACTCGTGCCAATATCGCCATACACAATGCCCAGTGCCGCGAGTGCCAGCAGGCTCTGCTTCTGGTCGCCAAGAGCTTCAGACATCGCGCTGCTTATACAGGGACGGCGGAATCAACACAACCTCCGAGGAACCCAGCGGGGTTCGAGGGCCAAGATGAGGTGTGCTGCGGGAGCACCCGAACACGTAAAGTGACACAGACATTGTGGGCCAAGGACCAAATCAATGAGTTGCAGGGCAGGTGCCAAATTCCGAGAAGGGCTGAGGGCCTCGTCCCAACTTGATCATGGTGCCAGAAGAGACCAGGCTGAGATTGTTCAGGAGGTCCTCATGAGTGCCATACTTTTGGTAAGTGGGGTGGTCGCCTGGGTAGCGGCTGTCTGTCTCTTTGCACGGTGGCACCCACACAGCCGGTTGCACAGCAATTTCCGGTGTCGTTCTCATGTCACAGGAAAAGGGGACACGATCACGTTTCTTCTCAGTCCGAAAGAATCACGGAGGGACAGCAT
>JBKJWE010000408.1:0-10215 GCA_046717045.1 Nitrospiraceae bacterium
GCTCTCAGCGGCCATCGACCTGGATGACACCGAGCATTTTCTGGCACCGAGCTGAGGTTCCGATGGGGACTCGCACGGGTTGGTACAAGCGGAGAATTGAAGACCAGTAAGTTCCTTGTTAGCACAAAGAATCTGACTGAGGAGGACGACGATGAAGGCTGTGATTCTTGCGGGCGGGTTGGGAACTCGTCTTTCCGAGGAGACACAATTGCGACCGAAGCCGATGGTGGAAATTGGTGGCAAGCCGATCTTGTGGCACATCATGAAGATCTACGCCAGCCATGGCATCAAGGAGTTTATTGTCGCGCTTGGCTCCAAGGGCGAGATGATCAAGGAGTATTTCCTGAATTTTTACGTATTCAACAAGGATATCTCTGTTGACCTTGACAGCGGTAAGACAACGATCCATGACGGTAAGCAACACGAGGATTGGAAGGTACATCTCGTTGATACCGGCCTCCATACCCAGACCGGAGGTCGTCTCAAGCGGCTTAAGAAATGGCTCGAAAAAGACGAAACTTTTTTGTTTACGTATGGAGACGGTGTTTCAGATATCGACATTCAGGCCACCATCAAGTTTCACAGGTCTCACGGGAAATTGGCCACGGTCACGACCGTGCTTCCCCCTCCTCGGTTCGGACGGCTTCTCTATGAACACGACCAGATCAGCGAGTTCAACGAAAAACCTCATGGCGAGGAGGGGTGGATCAACGGAGGCTTTTACGTATTGCAGAGCAAGGCAATTGACTACATCGAAGGCGATGAAACGGCGTGGGAACGAGAGCCTATTGAACGGCTCACGAAGGATCACCAACTCATGGGCTACCGGCACGACCGCTTCTGGTCTTGCATGGATACGCTTCGGGAAAAACAATACCTCGAGGAGCTGTGGGCAGCCGGTAACGCGCCGTGGAGGCTCTGGCGTGATCACCCGTAAATCACTCATGAGCGGGACGGAGCGAGAAGGAGCTGAGCATGTTTTGGTCAGACAAGCGTGTGTTTGTCACGGGTGCCACGGGAATGGTCGGAACCTGGCTGGTGAAAGATCTGCTCGCGCAGGGGGCGTACGTGGTGGCCCTCGTTCGTGATGCGGATCCACAGTCTGAACTGTTCCGCAGCAAGGCGATCGAGAACGTGACGGTCGTCAATGGAGCGTTGGAAGATCTGTGGGTTTTGGAACGTGCAATTAACGAGCACGAGGTGGATACCGTCTTCCACCTTGGGGCGCAAACCATCGTCGGGACGGCGCGGCGATTCCCGTATCAGACCTTCGAAGCCAATGTGCGTGGGACGTACAACCTTCTGGAAGCTTGCCGTCTTCACCAGTCCTTCGTGAAACGGGTTGTGGTGGCCTCTAGCGACAAAGCTTATGGAGATCAGCTTCATCTCCCGTACACGGAGGAAACCGCGCTCCAAGGACGGTACCCCTATGATGTCTCAAAAAGCTGCAGCGACCTGATTGCGCAGTCGTACTTCCATACGTACGCGCTTCCTGTAGCCATCGCTCGCTGTGGGAATATTTATGGCGGCGGCGACTTGAATTGGAGCCGCGTGGTGCCGGGGACGATTCGCTCCCTCCTCAAAGAGGAGCGGCCGATTATTCGAAGTGATGGGAAGTTCGTCAGGGACTATATCTATGTCAAGGACGCGGCTCAAGCCTATTTGCAACTTGCGGAGCACCTGGCTGATGGAGCGATTCAAGGGCAGGGTTTCAATTTCAGTGTTGGGAAGCCGATGACAGTGCTGGAGATCGTCGCGGCGATTCATGGACTGATGCACGCAGAACATCAACAAACTGTCATCCAAAATACTGCCAAGGGTGAGATCCACAGCCAATACCTCTCGTCGGAGAAGGCCGGACGACTGCTGAAATGGGAACCATCTTGCGGCTTGGAAAAAGGGCTTGAAGAGACGATCAGTTGGTACCGGGAGTTCTTGGGATGAGGTTTGGTTTAGGGTTTCGTGTTGGTGCGAAAGCGCAACGAGTAGTGAATCTGAATCCGCGCTAGGGAGGACCAGCATGAGCGTGCTACGCTGCCGATTCTGCGGCGAGAAATTGGAATATACCTTCGCGGATTTAGGCGTCTCGCCATTGGCCAACTCGTACGTGAAGCCGGATCGACTGGATCACATGGAACCGTTCTATCCACTCCATGTGAGGGTATGTGCTCGGTGTTTCTTGGTTCAGCTTCCACAGTTGGCCACGAGGGAAGAGATTTTTGAGGAGTATGCATATTTTTCCTCCTATTCTGATTCATGGCTGGAGCACTGCCGTGCCTATGCCAACATGATGATCGACCAGTTTGGCCTCCGCGAGGATAGTCGTGTGGTCGAGTTGGCGAGCAATGATGGATATCTCCTCCAGTATTTCGTGGAACGCCAGATTCCAGTTCTCGGCATCGAGCCTGCGGCCAATGTGGCCGAAGTAGCCAGAAAGCGAGGGATCAATACCACTGTCGCATTCTTCGGTGAGAAGACGGCTCGACAACTGGTTGAAGAGGGTTGGTCGGCCGATCTGATCGCCGGGAATAACGTCCTGGCCCATGTCCCTGATATCAACGATTTCGTTGAGGGCATTCGCATTCTTCTGAAGCCCGTGGGAGCGGTGACCATAGAGTTTCCTCACGTCATGAGGCTCATGCAGGAAAACCAATTCGATACCATCTACCACGAGCACTTCTCCTACCTCTCCTTCACGACAGTCGAGCGGGTTTTCGCCAAGCATAGGATGAAGTTATTTCATGTCCAAGAGCTGCCCACACATGGGGGATCCCTGCGCATCTTTGCTGCACACGAGAGCGATAATTCAAAGGTGCAGAGTGATGCCGTACGAGAGTTACGCCAGCGGGAAGCGAAGGCGGGCTTTCTCACATTGGCCCCCTACCTGGCCTTCAACGAACAGGTGGTCAAAACGAAGCGGCGGCTTCTGCAGTTTCTGATTGATGCCAAGGAACGCGGGAAGCATGTTGTGGGCTATGGTGCACCGGCGAAGGGAAACACGCTTTTGAACTATTGCGGCGTCCGAACAGATTTTCTCGACTATACGGTGGATCGGAATCCTGTCAAGCAGGGGCAGTTCTTGCCCGGTGTCCGCATTCCGATTTATGCTCCGGATATGATCCTGAAGACGAAGCCTGATTTCGTGTTGATCCTACCCTGGAACATCAAGGACGAGGTTATGCAGCAGATGGCTCACATCCGAGAGTGGGGAGGGCAGTTTGTGGTTCCGATTCCTGAGGTGAAAGCCTATTCATGATCTTTTGTGAAACCGTCCTGAAAGGGGCATTTGTCATCGAACCGGAGCGCAAAGAAGATGAACGTGGATTCCTCGCCCGGACATGGTGTGTGGAAGAGTTCGTTGCGCACGGGCTGAATCCTCGCCTCCTGCAATGCAGTATCTCGTACAATAAGAGGAAAGGAACGCTACGAGGCATGCATTATCAGGCCCCGCCGTACGAGGAAGCCAAGCTGGTGCGCTGCACGAGGGGCGCAATTTTTGACGTTATCATCGATCTCCGTCCAGGATCGATCACCTATACCAAGCACGCCAGCGTTGTGCTCAGCGAATCTAATCGCCACATGCTCTACATCCCGGAAGGTATGGCGCACGGCTTTCAGACGATCCAGGACGATACTGAAGTGTTTTATCAGATGTCGCAGGTGTTCCATCCGGAGAGTGCGAAGGGAGTGCGTTGGGACGATCCCTGTTTCGGCATCCAATGGCCGTCGGCCGACAGCTTCATTTCGGCCAGGGATCGGCAATACGCCTCATTCGTTCCATGATGGGCAAGACGAAGAGTCCATTGAACAATCCTGACGCCCAAGACAGCATGGAGTTTGCTCGGAGAGGGAGCGAGATGCACGGGTTCATAGCCGACCTGTATCCGATCTGCCGGAGCATTACGGGAGAGGGGGTTCGGGAGACACTGCGCCTGATCCAAAAGCGCATTCCCCTCACTATCCACGAGGTGCCCAGCGGAACCCAGGTTTTTGATTGGACTGTCCCGAAAGAGTGGAACATCGCAGATGCCTACATCATGAACACACGAGAGGAGCGGCTCGTCGATTTCCGAAAGTCCAATCTGCATGTCGTCAGTTACAGTGTTCCGGTCAAGAAACGAATCTCGCTCCAAGAGCTTAAGGAACATGTCTTCACGCTGCCAGAATATCCTGACCGGATTCCCTATCGTACCTCCTACTACAAGGAGAGCTGGGGTTTCTGCCTGAGTCACAATCAGTTGGAAGCCATGCGGGACCCGGAATATGACGTCTGCATCGATGCCTCCTTAAAGAATGGGACACTGACATATGGGGAGAGTTCTTTGAGAGGACAGAGCCCCGAGGAAGTGCTCGTTTCCTGCCATGTCTGCCATCCCTCGCTCTGCAATGACAACCTCTCCGGGATTGCCCTCGCAGTCTTCCTGGCCAAGGCGCTGTCGGCGAGGCCGCTGCGATACTCATTCCGATTCCTTTTTATCCCCGGGACGATCGGATCTATCGCATGGCTGGCTAGAAATGAAGCGCGTATCGGCGCCATCAAACATGGCTTGGTTGTCACCGGAGTCGGAGATGGTGGCCAGCCCACCTACAAGAAGAGTCGCCGCGGGAATGCCGAGGTCGATCGAGCATTCGAGCATGTGCTGCGACATTCGATGGAGCCCCATCATATCGTTGATTTTTCACCCTATGGGTACGATGAACGGCAGTACTGTTCGCCTGGGTTTGATTTGCCGGTCGGGTGCTTCATGCGTAGTCCTCACGGCCAGTACACGGAGTATCACACCTCGGCTGACAACATGGATTTCGTGAAGCCTGAAAGCCTCGAAGGTTCCTATAGGCTGTGTCTGTCGGTCCTGCATGTCTTGGAAAACAATCGAACGTTTGTGAACCTGAACCCGAAATGCGAGCCGCACCTGGGGAAACGAGGACTCTACCGGGCTATTGGTGGACAAAAGGATGGCCCATCTCATGAACTAGCCATCCTGTGGGTATTGAATTTATCAGATGGCCAGCATTCACTCCTGAATATAGCCGAACGCTCCGGTCTTCGGTTCGAACTTATTGAAAGCGCCGCACAGGCATTGGCAGCGAACGGTTTACTGACAGAATCGCGGTAGCTGGAGCCATGGAAAAGTGATCGCCGCATGGACAGAACGAAATCCATCGCCGTACGCGGATGAACGGGTGGACAGCCCTGTATCGCGGGACTGGATGGTTGTATTGGATCACAAGTTACCTGATTGCCTTGGTCGTTCTTGTCCTTGTCAAAAGGAAGGGCGAGGCTCCCTCCGGACTATCCTTCCTTCAGTTCGCATTTCCACGAGAGGTGTGGCGACATCCTTCCGCAGTCCTTGACTATAAGTATGTGGCGTTACATCGCGCGATGGCGGTGCTGATCTATGCCCCGCTCGTGTCGGGAACCGATCACTCGTCGTGCCTTGCTAAAGCGGATGGCGCTGATTGGCGGGGGCGCGACGGTCTTGAGATCAACTCATGTGGTGAACAGTTGGCGGATGTCTGGAATTACGTCACGCTGAATCCGGAAGTTATAGACCACCGGGGAATGCCGGTGCCCCATATTGTGAGCGAATTTCGCGAGAACGACAGAGCGATGCTGAAAGCGATGGACAAATGCGTCAAAGAACTCCTCCAAGCCGCAGGAGCCGTTGAACTCATTGACTACACGCCCCTCGTCCCAGTAGGATCGGCGCATTATATGGGTACCTGTCGAATGGGAACGGATCCTCGGGCGTCGGTGGTCAATGAGTGGTGTCGGGCCCATGACGTTCCTAACCTGTTTGTCGCCGATGGAAGCGTATTCGTCACGAGCGCAAGCGCGAACCCGACCCTGACCATCGCGGCCCTCGCTGCGCGCACGGCCGACGGCATGGCTGCAGTCTTTAAGAAGGGTGAATAATTGTAAGAGCGCGCCCTACCGGTCGGCCGGACGGTGTCTCGGCATCTACCGAGGCCCGGCTCGCCATCACGCCCAGGGGTGTTCGAAACAAGAACCTTGTGTATTTCGTACACGGAGATGAAAGATGAATACCATCTATTGTGACGCGATCATGACCGACGATGAGAGGCGGCAAAAGATTTTCGAAGGACAACTCTTTGTCTACACCCCTCGACCAAGCACAGTGGCCTTCTGTGAATTTGCCAAGAAACTTATTCAGGAAGCATTTGGTAATCTCGATCCCTTGATGGCGCAGTATTCCCTGTCGGTCAAAGAGTACGCTGCCATGCTTGGGACACTGAAGCCGACGTTCATCCATCATCCTGAGTCGAAACGGCATATCCAGCAAATCTTTCGTGAGATGAGCTGTGACCCCAACAAGACCTACTTTGACGTTCCGAAAATGAGAAGCTCAACCAGTGATAAATACTTGACGACCGGGATTGCATACGCCTGGCATCCTCACCGCGACACCTGGTACTCAGCGCCACCATGTCAAATAAATTGGTGGATCCCGATCTATGATATTGCCTCCGAGAATGCGATGGCGTTTCACCCACGCTATTGGAATCAACCTGTGCAAAACAACTCCAATGGATACAATTATTATGAATGGAATAAGCAATATCGCGGTCCGGCTGTCGCGCAGTTGGTAGGAGAAGACCCACGGCCTCTCCCGCGCCCGACAGAGTCGATCGAGTTAGATCCACAAATCAGGCTCATCTGCCCGGCAGGTGGGATCATTCTGTTCGCCGGGGCGCAGCTGCACTCCACCGTCCCCAACACCTCGGGGAAGACCCGGTTTAGCATCGACTTCAGGACTGTCCATCTTGACGATGTCGTCGCCAAGGGAGGAGCTCCCAACGTGGATTCAACCTGCACAGGGACTACCATGAGAGATTACCTGCGCGGGACTGACTTCGCTCACATTCCTGACGAGATTGTAGCCCTCTATAACGATGGAACCGAAAGCAAAGGGGATCTCTTGTATCAGCACAAGACGTGAAGCTGATGACCGTTCGCGATTCCACAGGAGCCGATCCAATAATCCGTCAAGATCAAGAGGTGGTTGGCCTCGTCCCTGCAGCCGGGAAGGGAAAGCGGATAGCGCCTTTGCCTTGCAGTAAGGAGCTCTATCCTATCGGCTTCGGACACATAGAAGGGAAAACCGAACCACAACCCAAAGTTGTCAGTCAGTATCTGCTGGACAAACTTCGAAAGGCAGGCATCACCAAGACCTATATCATCCTGCGAGAGGGGAAATGGGACATTCCGGCCTACTTCGGCGATGGGAACCTCGTCGATCTCAATTTAGCGTATGTGGTCATCACGGATTCCTGTGGGCCGCCCGACACCCTCGACCGCGCATACCGGTTTGTTGCCGACAAAGTGGTGGCCTTCGGATTTCCTGACATCCTCTTTACGCCGGACGACGTCTTCGTTCAACTACTCCAGCGACACCACAGGACGAATGCCGATCTCGTGCTCGGTCTCTATCCGGCGCATGATCATCGAGCCATGGACATGGTCCGAGTCGAAGCGACAGGTCGAGTAACGGAGTTGGTGCTGAAGCCCCCTCAGACTGATTTGCACTACGCATGGGTGTGTGCCGTGTGGGGGCCGACGTTCACGCAGTTCCTGCACGACTTTGTGCCGTCCGACGAGGCGCGGCAATGCCGCCGACAGAAGGAACATCAAATCGATCCACAAGGAGACGTGCCGGTCGGGGCGGTGATTCAGGCAGCGATCCGCAAGGGATTGCGAGTCGATGGAGTAACCTTCCCGACTGGAACCTACATCGACATTGGCACGCCGGATGATCTCGCAAAGGCGCTGGGATTGTACCGTTGAGCCAGCGAACGGGTGGGCGTAAAGAGAACTTCATGATGCAGTACTGAGCGGAGGGACGCATGGTTCAATTACAACAACCTAAGTTCGTCTATATGGGAGGAAAGCTTCGACCTTGGAATGAAGCGGTGCTCCACGTCGGGTGCGAGGCGGTCACCCGAGCTCTGAACGTCTTTGAAGGGATTAAGGGCTATTGGCAGCCGGACAGGCGACTCGGCATCGTCATGGTACGTCAACATTATGAACGTCTCCGCCGCTCCGCTCGACTCTTGCACATTCCGTTCGATTGGACGTACGAAGCGTACCAGCAGGCGATCTTTGAGCTCATCGGCGCGCTGCTCGAACCAGACCAAGATATCTGGGCTCGCACAAGTCTTTACGCCATCGAGGGTCACTGGGGAGAGGGGACCGTGGCGGATTTAGTTATCACGGCTTACCACCAGGCGAAGGAACTTCCTCGGCCCATTCACCTGGGGGTGAGCACGTGGCAACGAAGCAGCGACCTGGCCATGCCTGCAAGGGTCAAGACGAGCACCAACTATCAGGTTGGGCGGCTGGCTCGGATCGAGGGGCGACAGTTGGGATGTCAAGACATGGTCCTGCTCAATCAGTGGGGACGGGTGGCGGAGGCAACCGGTTCCTGCGTGCTCATGGTTCGGGAGGGGACGGTATACACACCACCTGCGACAGTAGGGGCTCTGGAAAGCATTACCATCGATGCGATCGAATCGCTTTCTCATTCGTTGGGCATCAAATTCGTACGACGCCCTATCGAACGCACCGAATTACTCGTGGCTGAGGAGATTGGCCTCGCTGGAACCTTGGCCGAGTTAACCATTGTGAAATCGATCGAAGGCCTGCCGCTCGCGGAGAGGTCGCCAGTCCTGCACGCCCTTCAAGCACGATATATGGACGCCGTCAGAGGAGTCACTCCTCACCCATCCGTTGAGATGTCAATGCTCCCGTCTAGCAGCATTTCAACGGCCGATAACAAGACGAGACCAGCAGCTTGAGAGCATTCATCCCCCGATTTCTCGTACTTCGGCTGATGGAGCAGATGGCACAGCGCAAGAAACATTTTGAGATATCGCGATGAGCAAACTCGTCACAATCGGCATCCCCATCTATAAGCGCCTGACCACTCTTTCGCAGGCGTTACAGTCGGTGGCTTCGCAGGATTATCCCCACATTGAATTGATCGTCTCCGACAACGGCCAGAATGGAAACAAGGTCAAAGAGATCGTGGAACAGTGGTATCCACGGCCGTTCCGGTTTCGGCAAAACCCTTCTACGGTCCCGATCGCACCTCATTACAATCAACTGATCGAGGCGGCGACCGGAGAGTTCTGCGTGATTCTGGATGACGACGATACTTTGAGCCCGAATTTCGTCCCCGAGCTTGTCGGCCTGTTCGACCGTCACCCTCAAGTCGCGGTTGCCATGGCGGGACAAGAAGTCGTGGACGTATCGGGCAACGTGTTGCGACGATCATCCGATCAGGTGCCCGAGCTTCTGACAGGAGAGGAATTCATTCGCGCATGGAATGCGTACGGCTTTGAATGTTACACCGCGATGATGGGAAGGACCGGCGAGATGAAACGATGCGGCGGCTATGAGAATTTCCCCCGCGGCACTCACTCTGATGACGCGCTCCTCATCAAATTGTGTCTCACCGGATCGGTGGCATTTGGCAAGCACTGTGCGTTCCGCTGGCGCATGGCTGACACCAGTTTTGGGTGGTCCATGAGTTGCGAGGAGTTGGCTGAAGACACGCGGCAGTTCTTGAGTTTTCTGGATTCCGATCCTACGATTCTCGCCTATGCCTCTCGAAAACCGGAGTCATGGGCTGAACTGAAGCCGGGTCTTTTGAAGATGGGTTGGCACACCTACTACCAACGATGGGCCGGGCTCTATCAAGATCGGCTCCCATTTGCGCAGTGGATCAGGGCGGGATTTTCTATGCCATTAATTTTAGACTACTATCGCGCCGTGCGATCGACCATCTGGTACAAGAGCAAAGGAAAGGTGCTTAACGGAGTGAAGCGACGATGGCCATGGACACAGCGGGTGTGGCAATCGTGGCGGTAGCAGGGATTTCGCGATGATGTCGGAATTCTTCACCCGGAGGTGGCTGGACTCGGGAATGTCCCAGTGCCCGACCTGACCTAGAGGCGGTATAAGGTCCACAGCACCGCCCATTTGTAGATGATTCATGGACCGCTATTGGCCATTTTAGCTGGGATAATGAACGTGCTGCAGCGACCCTCGCGAGATGTGGCCCACTGATACGGTGGTGATTCAAGAATGAAATTTGAGAAATCAAATCTGCTGCAGGCGCATGTGCACGCTGTTATTCCAGGAGGTTCCCACACGTATGCGAAGGGAGACGATCAATACCCTGTGGCTGCTCC
>JBKJWE010000409.1:0-2671 GCA_046717045.1 Nitrospiraceae bacterium
GTGGCGTGGTCTGGGAGGAAACGATTATCTTTTGTCCGACGCAGGCGCGGTTGCTCTTACTGTCGGCCTCCATCGGCAATCCTCACGACATCGCCGATTGGCTCACCTCGATCAGACCAACCCCTTGCACATTGATCCGGCATAGCAAACGAACCGTTCCCTTACGCGCTGGGTATCTGCACCCCAACGGTAAATTGACGCCGCTGTTCCGGACTGTCGAAATCCCGCATGGCCATGCAAACGCACTCCACCCGGAAGCGAAACGGCTGTTCGCGCAATACGAAGATGAGACGCTGCCGTCGCGTTCTCGTCGCTAGAAAATGTTTGGCGGCTTCGACAGGACTAGAATGAGGCAGTAAGCCCCACTGTAGCCCCATGCCGGTAGGTTTGAAGTTCCCTGAGCGGGATAGATTCAGACGGAGAGCCGATTGGATGAGTTTCAAGAGTTCCTGTGTAAGTCCGATTCCACCAGGCACGATATCCGCCGGTCAAAGCGAGATTTCGAGTCAGCATGAATTTCAGTGACATATCTGCATTTGCGCTGACGCCCACCCCGTGCATCGAGAAGCTAGGATTCTGCTGAAGATCGTTGCGCAAATGATGGACATCTTCGTTGTAAACGATGCTGACGGGACTCACGGAGGCCTTGAAATCAACGCTGAATCGCCTTGTCAGGCGATATTCAGTATCAAAACCAACATGAAGAGGAGTAATCCAGTGAGTGGTGTTCGTAATCGCCAACACACCGGGCAGGTTCGAGTTTGGAGTGCATCCAACCCCTGGGATTCCAGATGAGGAGCATTCCACTTGCTGAACGCCTGTGGCCTGATACTTTGTTCGCCAGTATTGGAAACCGCCAAACACATCGAGATAGCCTCGATGTCCGGGAAATTCAATGGCACGATAGCCCACATTAAGGTTCACGTACTGAGTTCCGGACCCCGTGACATCACTATGTGTTCGAGAAAATAGATGCTGTCCTCCCACGGCAGAATAGTCATCGTCAATAAGAAGACCGCGATTGAACGCTACGGAAAATCCGAGGTCGCCTTGCACAAACCATCGTCTCGCAAAATTGACCCGAGCAGCAAGTTCCATGATGTGTGTATTATTGTCTTTGTACGTTAGCTGTGAGGTGGGATTGCCCAATCTAGAATCGAGTCCCGATGCATTATGACTCCACTTGGTTTCACCATTGGTAAACATCCACGATCGGAGTGATAACTCCACACGCGGCTTAACCTCTGGCTCATCTTCACTCGCCCATGCTGGTGACATGGGGACGACAGTGAACGAGCATAACAGTACAAGAACACATCCGCTCCAAATCGTTCTTGCATGCATCACCGTCTCGCTCCCCCGCGTTGGATCGTCACCGTATCGGCACAGCGCTGCACCGTGTCGGGCATGACGCGTTGGCAAGCCTCGCGAACATCTTGCTCCACGAATGTCCGTTGCAGGGAGGCCGCCAGCCAAACCAGCCACGAGCCGATCAGAGCCACGAGAACCGCGCCGACTAACCATTGCCAAACCCACGTCAGGTCTGTCGGCGCCGCTTCCAGCCCATTGGAGTCGCCGTTGGGCCGTACGATCTGGAGGTTGGGAGTTCCGGAATTCATGGGCAAATTCTACATGAGCCTCCAGTGGATGAATACTCTTTTGGTGTTCTTCGCGAAACACATGCTGGCCCGTGAGCCTGAGACCGATTGACTTGACCCCACGCGGTAGAGCCCTGTATAACCGCTGCCTGCTGGCGAAACAGCCAGTTTTGAGTTCCACGTGCTGAGTGCTGAGATCGAAATTGATGGATTGCAGTGTTTTTATTTTCTTGCTACTCAGCACTCAAGTCTCAGCACTCCAAAGAAGGCGCCCGTAGCTCAATGGATAGAGCACCAGACTACGGATCTGGGGGTTACAGGTTCAAGTCCTGTCGGGCGCACCATATATCAATAGTTTATGTATCTATCGAAGAATGATGGTTGTGATTGTAGAACAAGTGTAGAACCCCACGGGAGGGGCACCCCAGAGATGGGCGTTGAATGACCTTTCCTTCAAGGTGAAAACTGGGAAGAAGGGCAAAAGGGTATGGATGATGAGACGGACCAAATCAGCAGGGGATCCCCGCCAGGTTTGGAGTGGTATTTCTCTCATGGGTATGGAAACCTCCTTACCATTCCCATGTTTCTCATCTTGCTGTCCCTCTTTCTGTTCTCTGTTTGGAGTGCATTCGTCAAAGTCATAGCCTTAATTATGGTCATTTGGGCTGTGCACGGAGGGGTAGCACTCATCATCCTATTTATGCTGGTGTGGATTCTGTCCCCATTAGTGCTCGGCCCCCCCGCGCTATTCTTCTTTGTCCTGACTTTTACGCCTATGGCGTGGACCCACACATCCTTGTCTGGGCTTCGCCGAGTGCTAAATATCATGGGACTAGTATTCGCTGCCGGCTTGGCCGCTTGGCTGTTGCATGCCTTTCTGGTTTGGTCGATGGGATGGATAGCGGACCACGACCCGTGTGCCGCATCGGAGGTGGGAGTTATAGGGACCATTCCGCCGAGCAATTGCTTGGCCACGCCCGAGGCGTTGGGGCTGTTTCCGCCCCACTCTCGTCATGGGTCGAAGTGACAACGGAGCGTGTGGAAGGTCTGTCATTGCATGGTCGATCTCGGGA